>NZ_VWWG01000423.1:0-654 GCF_011753085.1 Burkholderia sp. Tr-862 | reverse complement strand
CTTGAAGTTCTCACCCCCCAGAACAGCCAGCTGATCTTCATCGACCAGCAGCCGCAAATGGCGTTCGGCGTGCAGTCGATCGATCGCCAGGTGCTGAAGAACAACGTCGTGGGCCTGGCGAAGGCCGCAAAGGTATTCAACATCCCGACCACGATCACGACGGTCGAAAGCGATAGCTTCTCGGGGCATACCTATCCCGAGCTGCTCGACGTGTTCCCGAACCAGAAGACGCTCGAACGCACGTCGATGAACTCGTGGGACGACCAGAAGGTGCGCGACGCACTGGCCGCGAACGGCCGCAAGAAGGTGGTCGTGTCGGGCCTGTGGACGGAAGTCTGCAACACGACGTTCGCCCTGTGCGCGATGCTCGAAGGCGACTACGAGATCTACATGGTCGCCGACGCGTCGGGCGGCACGTCGCAGGCCGCGCACGACTTCGCGATGCAGCGCATGGTGCAGGCCGGCGTGGTGCCGGTCACGTGGCAGCAGGTGCTGCTCGAATGGCAACGCGACTGGGCACGCCGCGACAGCTACGACGCGGTGATGGCGATCGCGAAGGAGCATTCGGGCGCGTACGGGATGGGCGTCGACTACGCATACACGATGGTCCACAAGGCGCCGCAACGCACCGCGACGCCGCACGAGTCGATTCCG
>NZ_VWWG01000422.1:0-725 GCF_011753085.1 Burkholderia sp. Tr-862 | reverse complement strand
ACGCTCGTGCTGTACGACAACCCGGCCAACGACCCGTACTCGAAGCTCGGGCTGATGTACAGCATCATGTTGAGGAACCTGCTCGGCCACTTCAATACGACCGTCGACCTGGTGCCGATACAGAACTACACGGCCGGCATGATCGGCAGCCACGATGCCACGTTCTATGTCGGCGACTACTACAACAATCCGATTCCGGCGGCGTTCATGAGCGACGTGATGACCGCGACGAAAACCGTGGTCTGGTTCAAGTACAACTTGTGGCAGCTCGCATGGAACACGGCCTACACGTTCAACCAGACCTTCGGCTTCAGCTTCACGGGCCTTGCCGGGATGAACGCGTCGCCTTCGTCGAGCAATCCGAATCCAGGCTTCTACGATACGGTCACGTACAAGAACCTGCCGATGGTCAAGTATTACGCGTATGACGCGTCGACGGGCGCCATCAGTGCGGATCCCGATGTCGGATTGACCCAGGTCCTCGACGCCACCAAGGCGCAAGTGCTCGTCACCATCAAGAACAGCAAGAGCGGCGCCACCACGCCTTACGTCGTTCGCTCAGGCAAGCTCTGGTATTTCGCGGACATGCCGTTCTCGTACATCGGCCCGACGGATCGCTATCTCGTGATCTGCGACATCCTGCACGACATCCTGCAGACCAATGCACCGGTGAATCACCGTGCGCTCGTTCGTCTCGAGGATCTTGACGCATACACGACGACGAG
>NZ_VWWG01000421.1:0-587 GCF_011753085.1 Burkholderia sp. Tr-862 | reverse complement strand
GCCGGTGCGACGCCGGCATCGCCGAACAAGCGCGTATCGGCAATATAGCCGGGCGCAACCGTATTGACCGTGACGCCGCGCGGCCCGAGCTCGCGCGCCAGCGCGACGGTGAACCCTTCGACCCCCGCCTTCGCCGCCGCATACGCGAGGCCGCCCGGCAGGAGGCTGCCGGCGCGCGCCGCGATCGACCCGATGTTCACGATCCGCGCGGCGCGCTCGGCCAGGTGCGGCAGCACGGCCAGCGTCGTGATGAACGTGCTTTTGAGGTTCGCAGCGACGACGGCATCCCATACGGTTTCGGCGTCGCCCGCTTCAGTGTCCGCGCCAACGCGCCCCGTCAGCCCCGCGTTGTTGACCAGCACGTCGATGCGCGGCCACCGCGCGACGATCGCCGCGATCGCCGACGTCGCGTCGCGCCGCACGCTCAGGTCGGCCGCCTGCACGATCGCCGCGTTGCCGAGCCGGGAGACGGCCGCCTCCAGGCGACCCGCGTCGCGCCCGACGATCGCGACGCGATACCCGTCCTCCACCAGCCGGCCCGCGTTCGCGAGCCCGATTCCGCCCGCCCCGCCCGTGACGATCTCCTC
>NZ_VWWG01000420.1:0-737 GCF_011753085.1 Burkholderia sp. Tr-862 | reverse complement strand
CACGGAAGCGCGTCGCGCGGCCACGTCCGCCAATGGCGCCGCGCAGATCGACCCGCCGGCGGCGATCGTGACGCCGCGCAGTGCGGCGGCCGACAGCGCGAGCGTGAGCACCGGCACGCGCAGCGCGGTACCCATCGTCTCGGCCGACCCGCGCGTGAGCGCGATCCCCGTGTTCCAGCATGACCGCCTGATCGTTACGCAAAGCGACTGATGCACCACGACAACCTACATACCGCCGCGCAGCCGGCCGCACTGAACGATCCGGCACTCGACGCGCGCCGGGCGACCCGCCGCAAGCGCTTCACGGTGTTCTTCGCGGTCGTGCTGCTGGCCGCGCTCGTCTGGATCGCATTCTGGCTGCTGCACGACCGCTATGACGAGGACACCGACGACGCGTACGTCGCGGGCAGCATCGTGCAGGTCGCCGCGCAGATCCCGGGCGCCGTGACCGACGTGCTGGTCGCCGATACGCAGGCCGTGCGCGCCGGGCAGACGCTCGTGCGGCTCGACGACACCGAAGCGTCTGTCGCATTCGCGCAGGCGAAGGCGCAGCTCGTGCAGGCCGTGCGGCAGGTCGCGAACGCGAAGATCTCGAACACGATGTATGTGGAAGCCGTGAACGCGCGCCAGGCCGACCTGTCGCTCGCGCAGCGCGCGCTCGCCGCGCGTTCGGGCGCATCGGTCGAGATCGTCGCGCCGGAGGAACTGGCGCGCGCCCGCGCGGCGGTCGCCGGCGC
>NZ_VWWG01000419.1:0-738 GCF_011753085.1 Burkholderia sp. Tr-862 | reverse complement strand
GGCAAGACCGCAGTCGTCACGGGCGCCGCAAGCGGCATCGGCAAGGAAATCGCACTGGAGCTCGCCAAGGCGGGCGCGGCCGTCGCGATCGCCGACCTGAACCAGGACGGCGCGAACGCGGTTGCCGACGAGATCAACAAGGCAGGCGGCAAGGCGATCGGCGTCGCGATGGACGTGACCAATGAGGACGCCGTGAACAGCGGCATCGACAAGGTTGCTGAAGCGTTCGGCTCGGTCGACATCCTCGTGTCGAACGCCGGCATCCAGATCGTCAATCCGATCGAGAATTACTCGTTCTCCGACTGGAAGAAGATGCAGGCGATCCACGTCGACGGCGCGTTCCTGACGACGAAGGCCGCGCTCAAGCACATGTACAAGGATGATCGCGGCGGCGTCGTGATCTACATGGGTTCGGTGCATTCGCACGAAGCGTCGCCGCTGAAGTCGGCCTACGTGACGGCCAAGCACGGTCTGCTCGGCCTGGCGCGCGTGCTGGCGAAGGAAGGCGCGAAGCACAACGTGCGCTCGCACGTCGTGTGTCCGGGCTTCGTGCGCACGCCGCTCGTCGACAAGCAGATTCCGGAGCAGGCGAAGGAGCTCGGGATCAGCGAAGAGGAAGTGATCAAGAAGGTGATGCTCGGCAACACGGTCGACGGCGTGTTCACGACGGTGCAGGACGTCGCGCAGACGGTGCTGTTCCTGTCGGCGTTCCCGAGCGCCGCGCTCACGGGGCAGTCG
>NZ_VWWG01000418.1:0-755 GCF_011753085.1 Burkholderia sp. Tr-862 | reverse complement strand
CCCGCGCAGCAGCACGCGCTCGCCGCGATCCACCGCAAGCTCGCGACGCTCGTCGCGCCCGCGACGCCGCAAGCGGTCGCGCTGCTCGACATGCACCGGCGCCAGGCGCACCCGTTTGCGTGGCTCGGCCCGGTGCCGCTGATCCGGCTGCTGACTGGCTCGGCGCTCGGCTTCCTGCTCGCGGTCGTGCTGACGAGCCTGTCGCCGCAGGTGTCGGGCGAGAACATCGAGCGCGGCTTCCTGCAATCCAACGGCATGCAGCTGCTGTGGAACACGACGTTCCTGCTGTGCTGCGCAGGCCTCGGCGCCTCGTTCGCGACGCTGTTCCAGGCGCACCACTATGTCGCCGCGTCAACCTACGATCCGAAGTACGACGCATCGTACGGTGCACGGCTGATTCTCGGCGTGATCGCCGGCCTGATCCTCGTCGAGATGCTGCCGGCGCAGCTGTTCGCGCAGGGCAGCATGCACAGCTTCGGGCGGCCGGCGCTCGCGATGCTCGGCGGCTTCTCGGCGACGGCCGTGCACCGCGTGCTGCAGCGGCTCGTCGAAACGCTCGAGACGCTCGTGCAGGGCGATCGCTCGGCCGAGGTCGGCGCGACGCTCGCCGCGAATCGCGCGCGCGCGGCCGGCGAACGCGCGCAATGGCAGGGCGAACTGGCGGCGAGGCTGCTCGACCTGCAGCAATCGCTCGACGGCGCGGCGTCCGCCGACGTCGTCCGGGCGCGCCTCGCCGAGTTCACGCGCGCCATGCT
>NZ_VWWG01000417.1:0-445 GCF_011753085.1 Burkholderia sp. Tr-862 | reverse complement strand
CGCTCGCCGCGCTGGTGCGCACCGAGTCCGGTTTCAATCCGTATGCGATCGGCGTGGTCGGCGGCCATCTGACGCGTCAGCCCGCGTCGCTCGACGAAGCGCGCGCGACCGCGAGCGAGCTGGCCGCGCGCGGCTTCAGCTACAGCGTCGGCCTCGCTCAGGTAAACGAGCGCAATTTCGCGAAATACGGTCTCGACGACACGACGATGTTCGAACCGTGCCGCAACCTGCGGGCGGGCGGCGCGATCCTGACCGAATGCTTCGCGCGCTCGTCGAACACCGGCCGCCCCGCGCAGGCCGCGTTGCGCGCGGCGCTGTCGTGCTACTACAGCGGCAACTTCACGACCGGTTTCTCGAGCGGCTATGTGAGCCGGGTTGTCGCGAGCGCGCAGCGCAACGCGCGCGAAGGCGGCGTCGAGCCGATTCCCGTGGTGCGCGACGTGCA
>NZ_VWWG01000416.1:0-784 GCF_011753085.1 Burkholderia sp. Tr-862 | reverse complement strand
AACGTCGCCGCCGACGCGGTGGCGGCGGTCGGCCCGCTGCCTGCGCTGGCCGACGTGCTCGCTGTCGCGCCCGACGCATGGCACGCGACGTTGCGCGAGCTGGACGCGCTCGGCGCACGCTGCGGCGTGCCGGGCCGCGTGTTCGGCAGCCTCGCCTGGCAGGCGTTGACGGGCGAGCGCTACCTGAGCGCGTCCTCCGATCTCGATATCGTGTTTCCGTTGCCGGCCGCCGCTTCGCTCGACGCGTTGCTCGACGGCCTCGCGGCGCTCGACGCGCGTGCGCCGATGCGTATCGACGGCGAACTGCTGCGCGACGACGGCGCCGGCGTGAACTGGCGCGAACTGCATGCGCGGCTGCCTGAAGTCGCGGTCAAGACGGCGATCGCCGTCGAATTGATGCCTGCCGACGCATTCACGGGAGGCACGCGATGAGTGCAGGAGCCGCCCGCCGCATAACGGCGCCGTCCGACGCCGAGCGCATCGCCGCTCTTGCCGAGCGCAGCCTCGTGCTCGAAATCGACACGTATCCGAAACCGGGGCTCGTCAGTCACGTCGATACCGGCAGCCATGCGGACATGGACGCCGCGACGTTCGCTCGCAGCGCGGCCGTGCTGCGGCCGTACTTCGCGGAGCTCGCCGAAGCCGGCGCGCGTGACGCGGACATGGCCGTGCTGCGCAAGATCGGGCTGCGCGCGGAGCACGCGATGCTCGCCGCGACCGGCGGCGTCAACACGCATCGCGGCGCGATCTTCGGGCTCGGGCTGCTGTGCGCGGCTGCCGGCCG
>NZ_VWWG01000415.1:0-737 GCF_011753085.1 Burkholderia sp. Tr-862 | reverse complement strand
CGGCGAACGTCGCAGGCCGAGGTACGACGTGACGCAGGCCGGCGCGCAGCAGGCGCTCGCGCGCCGGACGCCGCGCGCGCTTCTCGGCTTCCGCGCGGCCGATGTCGAGCAGCGTGTGATAGCGCACGCCGGACGGGCAGGTCGTTTCGCAGTTGCGGCAGGTCAGGCAGCGGTCGAGATGCTGCTGCGTGCGCTCGCCGCACGGCTCGCCTTCGAGCATTTGCTTGATCAGGTAGATGCGTCCGCGCGGCCCGTCGAGCTCGTTGCCGAGCACCTGGTAGGTCGGGCAGGTCGCGTTGCAGAAGCCGCAGTGCACGCAGGCGCGCAGGATCGCTTCCGCTTCGTCGGCCCGGTCGAGGGCCTTGCTTGCTTCGCTGAGATTGGTTTGCATCGGCGGTTCGAAGTCGGGTGGGCGTCAGAGGTCCGCGTACAGGCGGCCGGGATTGAAGATCGCATGCGGATCGAGTTGCACCTTCAGCTGCCGGTGCACGCGCAGCAGCGCAGGCGGCAGCGGCTGGAACGGCTCGTGCGTCGCGCCGGGCGTGAAGCAGGTCGCGTGGCCGCCCCACTGCGCGGCGAACCGTTGCACGTCGGCCGGCGCGGCGTCGCTCTTCAGCCAGCGCTGTGCGCCGCCCCAGTCGACCAGCAGCGCGCCGGGCAGCGCATCGAGCGGCGCGGCGGCCGGCAACGACACGCGGCACAGCGGGCGCGGATCGTCGAAGAACGGAGCTCGGACG
>NZ_VWWG01000414.1:0-746 GCF_011753085.1 Burkholderia sp. Tr-862 | reverse complement strand
GGCTGCCCCCGTCAGCGCGCCCGCTGCCGCCCGCCCCGAGCCCGTCGCCTCGCCCGCGCCGGCGCCGCGCGGCGGCTTCTTCCTGCCGGATGCGCGCAGCAATCCCGATCACATCCGCTATGCGCTGAAGACGACCGCCGCGGCCGTCTTCTGCTATCTGCTGTATTCGCAGCTCGACTGGTCGGGCATCCATACGTGCGTCGTCACCTGCTACATCGTGTCGCTCGGCTCGACCGCCGCGACGGTCGAGAAGCTCACGCTGCGGATCGTCGGCTGCATCGTCGGCGCGCTGCTCGGCACCGCGGCGCTCGTGTTCGTCGTGCCGGCGCTCTCGTCGATCGGTCAGCTGATGGCGCTGGTGTTCGCCGGCGCGTGGCTGTCCGCGTGGGTCGCGTTCGGCTCGCCGCGCATCGGGTACGCGGGCTTCCAGATCGCGTTCGCGTTTTTCCTGTGCGTGATCCAGGGCGCCGGCCCCGGCTTCGACCTGACCATCGCGCGCGATCGCACGATCGGCATCCTGCTCGGCAACGTCGTCGTGTATCTCGTATTCACGCGCATCTGGCCCGTCAGCATCGGCAAGCAGATCGACGTCGCGCTCGCCGCGCTGCTCGAGCAGTGGCGCCGCGTCGCGCAGATCGCGCAGCCGGCCGAACGCCGCACGCTCGCCGCCGAAGCCTTCGCGCGCCACGGCGCGATCGCGCAGGAGCTCGGCCTCGTCCACTACGAACCGTCGTGGGTAAGCCCCA
>NZ_VWWG01000038.1:0-51181 GCF_011753085.1 Burkholderia sp. Tr-862 | reverse complement strand
CGTCACCGCCGGCGTCGGGCAGCTGGCCCCGCTCGAGCGCCTGGCGCTGCCCGTCGAGCTGTCCGGCGCGCACGGGGCGAACCGCGCGCCCGTGTTCGCGTATCTCGGCGCGGCGCACGATCTCGATGCGGTGCGCGCGTACCTGCACCGATACGACGACCGGCCCGCGACGCAGCGGGTCTACAAGAAGGAGCTCGAGCGCCTGGTGTTGTGGTGCGTGGCCGAGCGGGGCGTCGCGCTGTCGTCGATGCGGGTCGAGGATTGCGAGGCGTACAAGGCGTTTCTCGCCGCGCCGGGCGAGCGCTTCACGGGGCCGCCGGTCGCGCGCACGAGTCGCCAGTGGCGGCCGTTCGCGCCGGGCGGCCTGGCGCCGGAAAGCCAACGCTATGCGGTGCGCGCGATTCGCGCGGCATTCACGTGGCTGGTGGCGGTCCGGTATCTGGCCGGCAACCCGTGGGCGGCCGTCTCGGATCCCAGTGTCGTCAGGCGCGTGCGCAAGCTGCAGGTCGAGCGAGCGCTACCGCTCAACCTCTGGACGCGAGTACGCTCGACGCTGGCCGACCGAAGCGAGCTGCAGGGCCCGAGCGGGCCGCGCTGGCGTGCCGCGCGTGCGCTGCTGCTGCTGATGGGGGATGGCGGCCTGCGGATCGCCGAGGCGGCCGCGGCGAGGCGTGCGGCGCTCGTCTGGATGCCGGCGGATGACGACACGCCGGCCAGCTGGTTGCTCGAGGTGATCGGCAAGGGCAACAAGCAACGCTTCGTGCCGATCAGCGACGAGTGCGTCGACGCGCTGCGCGCACACTGGCGCGATCGCGACCAGGATCTCGACGCGGCGGCCGGGGCGAAGCCGCCCGGGTTGCCGCTGGTGGTGCCGCTGGTCATCCCGCCGACGCTGCGGGCCCGCGAGAAATTTGGCGAACCCGTCGACACTGACGAAGCGGTAGCCGGCGCCGCAACGGGAGGCGGCTATTCCGTGCGCGGCGCGCGCGGACTCACGCAATGGGCGATCGTGCAGCTGCTCGAGGTGATGTCCGATCTGACGGAACCGGAGCGGCGCAAGCTGGCCAGCACGTCGCCTCATGCGTTCCGCCACACGGTCGGCACGCAGATGCTGGCCGCCGGCGTCGCGCTCGAGGTCGTACAGCGCACACTCGGCCACGCGTCGCTCGGCACGACGTCAATCTACGTGTCGCCCGAAGAGGCGCGAATGCGTCGCGAGGCAGCGAAGTACCATGCGCGACTGACCCGTAAAACATCACCGTAAAGCTGATTCAGGCGGGAGGTTACCGTCGCGCTACGAGGTAAAGACGCAGTGAGGCTCAGGCCGTGCGCCGGACGGTCGAACGTCACCCGCGACGTCAAATATCGAAGAGCATCCTGCATTCCGCCTCGATCGTCCCGCTGGAAGGAGTTCGACATACAAGCACGCACACAACCAACGTCATCGAATTGTCACGCATTAGCGGACATTCACACTTGAAGATGCTGGAGATCTCCTACCACTCAACACCTGAAGAACTGGCCGAAAAACTGGGGTAAGCTGCCGGACGGGTCGCTAACACGACCTGTCCAAGGTGACAAAAGCTATCAACGGGGTGGGGGATGAAGAAGCTCGTTTGTGCTGCACTTGCAGTCTTCGCTGCTGGCGTTCACGCGGAAACTAAGGCATTCGATGGCAACTGGGTCGAAATGCTCAAGGAGCAGGACCCCGGAAAAACCGCTTATGGGGTTTTCTACTACGACGCCAATTCGTTTGAGCGCAACGGAGAAAAGGTTTCGTTTTGGGAGAAGTTCATGCTAGCCGACACTGCCAGCAACTTCAAATTTGTCTCCGTGAGTCACGAAGTGGCCAATTGCGAAACGCAGCAACATGCTCAGATTGCATTCATAAGCTCGGGGCCTGACGGAGTGTTGAAATCGCCTGACCGTATGATCGAACAAGATCCCGTGTACAAGTCGTACCCGCCTAACAGCCCTGGCGCGAAGGTGATCCGTTACATCTGCAAGGTAGGGAAGTAAGCCACGGAAAACGGCCATGTCCTCCATGTTTAACGAATACAGTCCCCCTCGGAGGCGCCTTTGCATATCTTCATCGACGAATCGGGCACTTTCACGGGCATTGGCGCGGGTGCGCCGGCCGTCTCAACGATTGGCGCGTTGATCCTCACCTCGCACAGCCTGTCTAAACTGTTTAGAAGATATCAGCGACTACGCATCAATCTTCCGAAGAACGGCAAGGGAGAGGTAAAAGGGAGCAAGCTCAATGAAACGCAGGTCGCGGCGGTAGTGGAATTGCTGCGCAAGAACGGTGCGATTTTCTGCGCGTCGATGATCGATCTTGCCGGGCATACGGCCGACGACATAGCTGGGCACCGTGATCGCCGAAGCGCTAGTCTGGCCGCCAACCTTACCGATGGCCACACGCAGGAACTGCGCGACGCCGTTGCGGCTTTACAGGCGAGGTTGGCCGGCTTCCCTGACCAATTGTACGTACAAAGCGCAGTGACGATCGAACTGCTCTATCGGATCATGCAGGACATGATCATGTACCACTGTCAGCGGTTCCCGAAGGAGCTTGCCGAGTTCCACTGGGTCATTGATGCGAAGGCCCCAGCGGTGGTCACCGATTGGGAAGATTGGTGGTCGAAGACCTTGGTCATATGGCTACAGGCGATGTCTCTAGACCGGCCTGGCGCGATGCTTCCCGGCGGCGACTATCGGCATTTCCGGCGGTTCATCCTAGCCGAACTACCGGCCTATCTCCGCGATGTTGCGCCGCCTGGGGACCGAGCATACGGAGCAGGCGTTGATCTCCAATTGATGTATGCCGAGAGCTTTCGGTTTTCGAGCGAGCCTGAGCCTGGTCTCGAACTGGTTGATATCGTCACCAATGCTTTACGGCGCGGGCTGGCCGGAAACTTGGGTGAGGAGGGGTGGCTCCCGTTGCGCGGCCTCATGATCCACCGCAGCGATGTTTATGTAAGCCCCGTCGGTCTCATCCCCGATGACAATCGGAAATTAGCGCAGTCGCTGCTCCCAGTGATGAACAAGTTCCGCACGGGCGGACGGATCATGGCCACCCGAGGTCTCCAATGGCCAGATGAGGACGGCGCGGACGGCTAGCCCATCCGCGTGCCTCGGATTGGCAGGTGTCGCTCTGATGGCGGCCACGATGAGGAGAAGCTCGGCCTCGCCGCGGTACTTGAACACACAGACGTGGCCGTGGCGAATGGCCGCAGCCGCTCCGCCCGCGCTACCGCGAAGCCTCGGGCGCGGCTTCGTCGCCCAACCGAAGCCGGGCAAGATTAACGGATTCTGGGCGCCGTCCGGGCCGCCAGGGGATAAAAACTGGCACACGTTGACATTGCCGGCAAATGCCGGCAAACTGAGCCGAGTAATGCCGGCATTTGCCGGCAACTCTCTTGGAGGACTGCCTCATGTCAACGGAATACAAGCCCACGCTACGTTTTAACGCGCTTGAAACTCGGCGCATCAACTCCGCAGCCAGCAAGGCAAAGCTGAAACCGGCCGAATGGATGCGCAAGCTGATTCTCGATCACGCCCCTCAGCTGACAATCGCCGACCCTCTGGCCGTGCGTGTGGCCGGCTTTGAAGAACGGTTTGGCTGGAACCTCATTCACTACGCCGAAGCGCTGGCCCATGCCGAGACCTTCCAGGCGGACGTCAGCGATATCGCCAACTACATGGAACGCTACACGACAATCGAGGACGGGGAGGTGTGGATCGACGGCGACAAGCTCCCGGGCGTGTCAGCGGGCAATGTGACCAGTGTAGAGGCGAGGGCTGTCGATTTGTGCCGGGCGATCAATCTTGCGCATATACGCGCCCTGCTTGCGAGTGAGGGGGCCTCGGCCAGTTGAACAGCCGCTGGTCGTCGACTCAGATCGGGCCGATCAGATGGGGTACGAACTCGACCTCGCGGTAGAGCCGACTTCCCGTGATAATGGAGGCGACGCTCGCGAGGTCGGGGTACGACGTCGATCTACGTGTCGCTGGAGGAAGCCCGATTGCGCGAGTCTGAACGCTTCCCTTGACCTTATGAAAAGAACGCGAGCAGTCGTTGCAGCAACGGTATGTGTGCCGTCCACCAGTCCGTCCGGGAAGGCGGCATGGCAATGAAGCGCAACGGTGACGACTTCGACTGGTCGAAGTAGAAAATGTTGTCGTCGCCGTACTGCAGTTCCCTGGGTGATGCATCGTTAATCGTGCGCACCGCAAAATATCTCTCCGCCAGCACATCCCCTGCCGGCCCCATCACCTGGAGTCGAATTTCGTCACCATCGCCAAAAGAGCGAGGCGCCCCACACATCTCAATTTTGTACTTCTCGCCGCCGAACTCTTTCGTTCCTCCGTTGAGAGCCTGGGTATAGCTCTCGCAACCTTCGTATGACTTCCGTAACACAACAGACGGAATCGCCAACACCAAGACTAGTGCGATCGCGATTACATGTTTTCTGGTGACCTGCATATTTCGCCGAGGCTGATCTTAATGGGATTGGTCAACTTGAGATATTGCAGGTTTGAATATATCACGAAATCCTCTCCGCGATTATGCATGTTTCTCCAGTCGTTGTAAGTCCTGTTGAAAACAGGATAGTGCACGTCACAAGCTCTAAATTTCTTGACGACGCCTTTTCGTGTATCGATTGGTTTATCTAGAAAATCATCAATCAGATACTTCCATTTAATCGTCGATTCGACGTCTGGCGAATTTCCAAGGTTCGAGTTGACGCCGCTCCGATACAGAAGCTCCCGGATCCTCCCGCCATTCGTAATCACCATGCTGCTTTTGTTCCAGTGTCCCAAATACTGGCTGCTCGATGGCGGTTTCCCGTCATTGAAGGAGTAGCTGTCTTTTATGTATGCGTAAATATGAGTTATGGACGCGGTTAATTCTGCGCAGTAGGATTTTGTCCTTTCATGGTTATTGTATTTGTAATAGCGGTCGCCGGAAAACTCAACGCGCCCGATCGCGGCATAGATGTTGAAATTCGCGAGGGCAGCGGTCAAATCGGTCGGCGCATACGGGAGGCCTCCCGTCGTGTCAAAGCTGGACACATTGACCAGCTGAAACTGCCACTTCCTGCAAAACTCGACGAGGTTGCCTTTGTCGCCAACCGTCTGGAAATCAAAATCCACCGTGGATCCGAATTTTTCCTTCACCACATGCCGCAGTAGATCTCTCAAAAGCGCCCGGGCATTCTCGTTGTAGATATTTTTCGAGATGAGCTCGTCATAACGCTCGCGGACCTTCCCAAACTTGAGCGCCCACTCAAGCGTCACGATGGTGTTGTCGAACGGCTGGTCCGTTTTGAAGCTGTTATCCCAAACGTGCTTCGGACCGCTGAACCATCGCCTGGCAAGCTTGGCCGCAACGGGCCATTTCATCCGCTCCATCGCATCAGGAACGTCCAGTAGATCAAAGGGAGGGGGATTCTCGCAATCCTCCGCGTCGGCTGGTTCGGACGACTTGGGAGGCGGGGCCTGCTTGGGAGGCGCCGCCTTTGCCGGCTCCGGCGCTTTCGTCGGCTCGGGCTTTGCCGGCTTGGGCTCAGGAAGCTTGAAGGGTTTGGGCTCGCCAGGAGCAAGCCTGTCCATGCAAACACCGCGGGGCGTATTCAAAGGGATGCATCCATCGGCGCCGGCGTACTCTTTCCACTTCGGTAACGAGAATGGAATTGACGACGCCTTTATTTCATAATGCGGCACTTTTTTGACGTCTGGCATAGGGCCTTAGATAACGACTTTTGAAGTGAAACGACCAGGTTAATTGATGCTCCATGAAATCGAGCGGCAACATTGAAAACAACTGTTAGATCGGGTCGCGTGCTGGCAGGTCGTATAGCTGCGGCCAGGCCAGCGCGCGAGGCGAACAAAGGTTATTGCGGGCAAGCGCGCGTCCCTACATCCGATGTCGATCTACGCGTGCCCGCGTGACTCGCGATACGGCGTCGCTTCCTATTGTTCGATCAAGAATCGATTGCGATTCTTTCCCGCAATCCATGCCGGTGGTTTGCCGCGCCCGCTCCAGGTCGCGCCAGTCTTCGGATCTCGATACTTCGGCGCCAAGGGCGTGTGAGTGCTGCGCTTACGACCGAATATATCCTGGGCGGTCAATCCGAATTCCGCGACCTTCTCGCGGATCGCAGCAACGACTGCCGCGACCTCCTGCTGTCGCAGCGCTTCTGCCTCCTGCTGCAGCTTTTCGAGTTCCGCTTTGACCTGCCGATAAGTACGGGTAGCTTCTGCCATCGTGGTTGGTGACTCCAGTTAGGTGAATTGAGACCTGTCGATTCTACCGGGGTGCGGTAATGCAGCCACAAAGGCCCGGAAAAATCGACTTATAATCGATCGCCAATTTGGCAGTCTAGTTTATCCGCGCGTCGCTAATCGCGTTTCTCGAGTCAGAGAACCTTACTACCGGAGACTCACACATGAGCGTTATTCGTTGGGAGCCTGAAAACACGGGAAAGAACACGCAAGCGCTGCTCGCAGCGATCGCCGATCCAAGCATCGCGCTCGTGACGCTGTTTGCGTCGCCCACGAAGCCCGACGCCGATTTCGCACATAGCGATGGACCGGATAGCAATCTTCCGTTGTTGGCCGCGCTAACAGAATCGGTCGAAGGCAATTTGTGCGTGTATGACGGCTTATTCCTGACAGCTGCACGACGGCCGCGCTATCTGGAAGTGCGCGAGGTGCTGGATGCCGCCGAGCGAAGCGCCAAGGTGTATTTCGCCGAGACGCGTGCACCGTTCACGTCGGCCTTGTCAGCGGCGCAAGCTGCCGAGAAGTTGCGTGCGATTGCCGCGTCGACTCGGTTGACGAGTGCGACGCGAGAGGACTTCTTTCGGTTGCTCAGCAACTTGACCGAAGCGCAATACAACGCTGTTTGAGTTTCAGTCGTGCGCCCGGGCCGAGGCCTTTGCCAGCGACGCACGGTCGAGATGGCGCGGCCCTAGAGGTCGCCGTCGAGGACTGCGAGAAAGGCCGGATAGTCCGGCCTGTGAATGCGTCAGTGGATGCCGGCGGCCTGGCGTTCGCGGGGAGAAAATTTGCGCAAGCTCGCGTAGCGATCGACGAGCCTGCGCGGTAGACGGAACAGCTTACACAGCGGTGTCAGCATCCCGCCCATGCCGATACCCGCGACAATGCCGGTCACGATCCGCAGAGTCGCCCACTCCGCCGGCAGGATACTGAGCAACCCGATTGCACCAATGCTGATGCAGGCCATCGCGCTCAAATAGTCCCAGGGGATCCTCATCGGCTCGATGTCGAGCAACGAACACGAGATTTCTTCCGACTCGTAGGCCTCTTTCTCGCGGATCAGATCGAGGTCGAGCGGTGCCGGTCGGCCCGTGACGGGATGAACCAACCGGGAGGCGAGTGCGGCAGCGGTCTGGTCGATCGTCGGAAAAGCGTGTGACCACTGATGATTTTCCCTTACGCCGTAGGCGCGCAGGACCGGCATCGCCCAGTTCGGATGATTGATGGGCTCCAGCAGCTGCCCATCCAGCACAAGCCAATACACGGTCTGATGCTTGCATTGCACCCTGTAGATCGCGAGGCGATCCGCGGCCGGGTAGTCGTAGGGCGTTACACGCGCGGGAATCCATTGCGCATCCATATCGCGGAAGAAGCCCACGCGGTTCTTGCCTTCGTGCGCGAGGAAGAGACCGAGTGGCTTGACCCACATGTAGTCGGCGTCATCCGGCGTGGCGCGCGCTGGATCCTGCAGCCAGGCGAGTAGAGCCGGCCGTTCGGCCTCTGCCACCGAGCGTGTCGTCCAGCTGCAGCTCGCGCCGATGGCCTGCGAAACCGGTACGAGCGCGTTGAACGCATGGCCGCACATTTCGAAATCGCTGAACGGCAGGATGGTTTGGAAAAAGTCGGTTCCGAGGCGCGGCCCGTAAGCGCCGTCATGAAACGGTGTCGTCAGCCGTCGTCCGGCAATGCCGTGGCGGGCGAGCTCGTCGACCTCGTATTTCGCGTCGACCAGCTGCCGGATCTCGTCGCGCAGCTTCGGAGAAATATTGTCCGCGACGGGTTGGAGTTGCGAATGCCGGGTTGCACTCATCGATGCCCTCCTTTATGTGGCCGCCCTCAATCGGCTGAGCAATTATCGGGGTGAGCTTGCTATGGGCGTAACCTCCGGACCTACATACCAAGTTGGCGCGCCCAAGCCTTAAGCGAAAATTGAGTTGGTCAAAGGGCGTCGCTATCGCCTCGCCAGATCTGCCCGAGGCCAGCAGCATCGCAAAGCAGCGCCCAGGCCGAATAGGGGATCGGCGAGTCACCGGAGACCCATCGGCGGATCTGTCGGCCATCCCCGTCGGCCAGGCCGAGAAAGCGGGTTGCTGCGCGGCCGCTCATCCCAGTGCGACGCACGACCTCCTGAATTTCAGCGCCGGTAGGTGACGCCCAGTTCGCTGCAGGTTGCAGGCACTCGGGCCGGATTTCGATATGGGGTGTAGTGCTCATCAGTTGCCTCAATAATCTTGGAATTAGCCGGGCGCGTGTGCGCGAACTTTGGCGACGACAGAAGAACACTCAGACGGAGGGTCTGTCGCCGCCGTACCGCGCGGGAGTGCCATGGCCATCGTCAAGCATTCGTTCTCGAGCATTTGCTCATAAGTCGGAGACCGGGTCACGCCGCGCGGATGTGCATATTGGTATGAGAGTGACCCGGCCAGGGCACCGGCGGCGCCTACTGCAAGCCCAAGCGCGAACGCGATCAGCTCAGCGTTGCTTAGCCGCTTCGTGAGGGACAAAGGTATCGAATTCTTCACGCCAGATTCTCCTTGTTCTCAGAAAAAGAACGTGCCGATGATGATGCCGGCGACCAGTGTCGCCACGCTGAATCCGGATTTCGGTTGTGCCGCTTCTCGTTGTTTGCGCCGGAGCTCGCGTCGACGCTCCCGCGCTTCGTAGATCTGACGCTCGCGCTGGGCCTCCGCTCGGGCTGCTCTCACTTCGTCGCAATACTGATCGAACCCGACCATGTAGATGCGTGCTGCAGCGCGCGTGCACGACTGCTCCAGGAGACCGAGTTGGAGCCACACAGATATCCCGACCAGGAAGTACGTTCCCTTTTGGATCCACGCCGGCACCTGATCGTAAAAGTTTGACGAGCCGGTATCGACGTAAAGCAGCTGAATTCCGAGTTGTTGCTTGATGGCGGCCGCAAACGGACGGCCGATATACTCGATCGCCTGGTCGAGGATCGGCGCGCCGATCGCACCCTGGCAGAAGCGAACAGCCTGATAGGCGATGAGCAGGCCAAAAAACGCACCGATGATCTCGATCGCTTTGGCTACGTGTTCTTTGTTCACCATAAATTTCTCCCTCTCAATCTCAGAAATTGCCGGCTGCACGAGCCTTTTCACGGCGCAGTGAGCCGCGATACGCGAGCCACAAACGACCGCATATATCAGGATCGACGGTCCGAGCCAATAATTCTCAGTCGTCAATTTTGGGTCGCATTCATTTATCGCTCTGGCTCGGGTTTTGGCATTGCGCGGGAGTCGACGAGTAGCGCGGGCACATTTCAACGGCCCTCTGCTTCAGTGCCGGGATCACGACCGTAAAGAACACGATCGCGACGGCCGCAACCGCGAGCCCCCAAATGCAAGCCTTAACAAAAGTGCTTTGACCTTCCATTTTCTCACTCCACGTGCCGACGGTTGAATTCAAAGAGTGGCGTTGATCACACAAGCCAAAGCGCAGCCCGCCACGAACGTCCACGGAATCCGGTGGTAGATCGCATCGCGCATCGACGTTGCGTCTGCGTCCTGCCCGATCACCATCGCGAAGCCGACGCCGAGCATCTAGACAGCTACAATTCCCGAGCCAAGGTGTCGGCCCCGCACGACTCCGATTACACAGGTAGCGATCAACAGGACGACGCCAATCGCTCACGGCAGCGGCGGCATGAACAGCACGAATGTCCCGAGCGAGTGCATCGCGAACGCAATGCCGCTTGCCACACATAAACCCAAAATCATCGCCTCAAACAGATTCCCAAGCAAACGCATATTCACCTCGTCTTTTTCAGAAAACCCGCCAGTTTCGCTGGCGAAACTGTCACTCGCCGAACTCCGGCCAGCCTTCCATCGCTGGGTCAACGAGCGGCGCTTCCTGGCGCTGCAACTCGTCGAAATCCGGGGTGACTTCCTCCCACGTATCCGCATCCGCGAAAACCGGTCGCTGGACGTCGTATCCGATAAAACGCACCAGCTCCTCGTAGTGCGCGGTCGGTGTGCCATCTCCGTCCTCGAGCAAGAACACGCAAACATACATTGCGCCGCGCTCGAGCGGTTTTCCTTGAATGTCTTCCACGATCATTCTCCGGTGGTTGCAGTCTTGTTAGAGCGGCGCCGGCGCGTCCGACGCATCGACCATTCGATAGTGGGTAAAGCCTTTGCGCCGGGCGTCGCCCAATACGAGGCTAACCGCGCGATCGCGGGCTGCCTGGTCGGCGCCATGCACAGCGCCGCCGACCAACTTCTGGCCGGCCTCATCGTAGAGGCGAAAAACCCAACCGCCAGGATCCGGGCGCAGCCCCCTCACGCGATCGAGGCGCGGATCCGGCGGGTTGAACTTCACTTCGATACCTGCGACGCGCATAACGTCGGCCCCCATTCCAGCCCCCACGGCTTCGCCGTGGAGGAAACACGATTGCCCCGCGATCACTTCGCGATCGCGGACCAATCTTGACGACCCCGCGGTGGTCCGCGCTGGCCTCACCGAATCGTCCCTCCGCTACGCTCCGGGCCGGGCCTCTCCCCGCGCTCCGCGCGGGTCCCCGTGGCCCTCGATTCGGGCGCGACGGCGCGCGCGATCCCGACTCGTTCCGTTGACCCCTAGCCATCAGGAGGGGGTATTCGCGTGCGGAGCGCTTCGCTTAGTGGGCGCCCGGTCGGTGGACCGAGCGCCCCATGTCAATTAGTCAATCGCTCGGAAAATCTCCCGGCTCTCCGGATGCTGCGCGGCAAACTCGCGCAACAGGTGGTAATGCTCGATGTGCGTTTCGTCGCCGAAGCACTCGGCCATGTGGCACAGCGCGAACAGTGTCACGACGATACCGAAGGCTTCGACGCCCATCGAGCCCTCGTAGCTGTTCAGGTTCCAGCGTACCGATACCGGCGCGGCAATCTCCGGTGCGAGGTAGAACCCGCCATTGGTCACGCGGAAAAACTGCCAGTGGCTGCCGTTGTATGACGAGCAAAGGCGACGTGCCCACTCGAATACGTAGCTTTCGCCGTGCAGATAGCGCGCGCCGAAGTAGTGCGGCAGAAACTTCATGCGCTGTTCCTCGACGACCAGTTCCGAACGAATCTCGACAACGTTTTGTTCCACGGTTTTTCTCCGGTTAAGGACCGCTGCGATGTGCTGCGGCCATATCGATATATTAGGACATAAAGACCGTTAAAACAAGAAGTATTTTATTTTTATTCCACCCTCTAACGGTCATTATGTCCTATACTTGTTTTGTGGCCGTGGCGTCGTGCTACGGTCCTTAACCGGAGAAAACCCGTGACTGAAACTGCAACGATTGAGATTCCCAATGGCGAGGCCTTCGCGCCAATCCAGTATGTGCGGCTCGGCACGCTGCGCGTGTCGCCGCGTAACGCGCGCAAGAAGCCGCCGACGCGCATTCGCGAACTGGCCGAAGACATTGCAGCGACGGGCCTGCTGCAAAACCTCGTCGTGCATCACATCGAGGACGAGCCGGGTGAGCATGGCGTCTGTGCGGGCCAACGTCGATTGGCTGCGCTGGATTTGCTCAAGAGCGAACGCCGCGCGACCGATGACACGCTGATCCCCGTGCGTATCGTTTCGATTGGCGAGGCCTTGGCCGTGTCCCTGATCGAGAACGCGGAGCGCGAAGGCATGCACATCGCCGACCAGTGCGAGGCCTTCAACCAACTGGCAACGGAAGGCCGCTCCATCGCGGATATTGCGGCCCGCTTCAGCGTCGCAGAGCGAGACGTGCGGCGCGCACTGAAACTCGCGAGCGTCGCGCCCAAGTTGATCGACGTGTTCCGCGACGATGGCATGACCTACGACCAGGTGTGCGCGCTCGCGTTGAGCGACAACCACGAACAACAAGAGCGAATCTGGTTCGACGCCAAGCAGCCGTGGCAACAACGAGCGAACGAGATTCGCCGTGTCATCACGCAGGAGGAAACCCACGCCAGCGATAACCCGCTCGTCGCGTTCGTCGGGCTGGATGCCTATGAATCCGCAGGCGGATACGTGCGTCGCGATTTGTTCAGCGATGCGAAGAATAACGGCTATATCAACGATCTCGAATTGCTCAACCGACTCGCGGTGGAAAAGCTCAGTGCGGTTGCGGTCGACATCGGCGCGGAGGGATGGTCATGGGTCGAAACGAATGTGCAGCGCGACGGCCTGCAACTGGCGAAGTATGGGCGGTTGCGTCCCGAGCAGCGGGATTTCACGCGCAAGGAAAAGGCCGAGTTCCGCAGGCTCGAAAAGGCCCGCGACGAGGCGCAAACGGCGTTGAACGCGTACTACGACGCGGAAGAAGGGGACGACGACGCGAAGCGCGAAGCGCTGGAGGAAGACGCACAGGTTGCCGATGAGGCAGTGGATGCCTACGCGGAGCGACGCAACGCATGGACCGACGAGCAGAAAGCGCGAGCGGGCGCGTATATCTGGCTCGACTACACCGGCGGACTGCAGATCGAGCGCGGACTCGTCAAGCCGAGCGAGAAAGCCGCAGTGAAGGAGGCTGGCGTTGCCGGTGCCGAGCGCATCACGCCCGAGAAGGCCAAGCCTCTGCACGGGGAAACGCTGTGCGAACGGTTGACGGCGCACCGCACCGCTGCCGTCCAAGCCGAATTGATGAAAAAGCCAACCGTCGCACTGGCTTATCTGATGTTCGCAATGGTGCCACGCGTGTTCTCTGAGCACTACACGGGGGCTTCGCGCGATGCGCTCGACGCACAGTTCACGCCCACCCATGATCGCCTGTTGCGCGTGGCCGACGACATGGCGGACAGTCCGGCATGGCAGTTCATCGACGGCCAGCGCCACAAGTGGCGCGCCATGCTGCCGACCAAGCTTAACGGCTTGCTGCCGTGGCTGCTGTCGTGCTCGGAGGACGTGCTCGCGAACCTGTTCGCATTCTGCGTCGCAGCGAACGTCAACGGGTTGAGCCGCTGGGACAGCCCGCACGACGTGAACACGCTGGCCGATACGCTCGAACTCGACATGGCCGCGTACTGGAAGCCGACGCGCGCCAGCTATCTGAACCACGTTTCGAAGCAGCGCATTATCGACGTGGTAACGCAAGCCGTATCGGCCGAAGCGGCCGCGCCACTGGAAGGCATGAAGAAGGGCGAAGCGGCGGCCGCCGCCGAGCTGCGGCTCGCAGATAGCGGCTGGTTGCCGGAAGTGCTGACGAACCGGCAGACGGCGCGGCATTGGGAGGACGACGAGGAAGTGGACTCCGACGAGCCGAGCGTTGACCAGTCCGAAGAAGAGGCGGATTGATGCCCTGAGCAAGGCAGACGCCCCCGCATGGGGGTGTCTGATCTGGCTGACCTGAGAGCCTGTCGCCCACTGGGCGACGGGCAGAATATCCATTCCAAAATGGTTATTTTTCTTGTTTAAACGGTCATTATGTCCTAATATATCGACATGGCCGCAGCACATCGCAGCGGTCCCAATCCGGAGAAAAACCGTGTCGATTACCCGCCTTTCCCGCAGCTTCGCCCACCACGCCCCGTCGCTTCGCTCGGACTCGCCGCTGTCGAATGAACAGATCGCCAGCGTCGCGCCGTCGATCCTCGCGACCGAGGCGCACGCCAGCCGGTCGGAGCGCTATACGTACATCCCGACCATCGAAGTGCTCGACGGCCTGCGCAAAGAGGGCTTCGAAGCGTTCTTCGTGTGTCAAACGCGCGTGCGTGACGAAGACAAGCGCGAGCACACGAAGCACATGATCCGCCTGCGCCACGCGAGCCAGATCAACGGCGCAGAAGCGAATGAAATCATCCTGCTCAACAGCCACGACGGCACCAGTAGCTACCAGATGATCGCCGGCATGTTCCGGTTCGTCTGCAAAAACGGCATGGTGTGCGGCGACACGCTGTCGGATATCCGCGTGCCGCACAAAGGCAACATCGTGCATAACGTGATCCAGGGCGCTAACGACGTGCTCGACGGCTTCGACCTGATCCGCGAGCAAAAGGAAGGCATGCAGGGCGTGACGCTGAAGGCAGAGGAACAAGCGCTGTTCGCTGAAGCCGCGTTGTCGCTGAAGTACGAACCGAGCGCGGACGTGCCCGCGCCGATTACGCCCGATCAACTGCTGCGCGCGCGCCGGACCGAGGATCGTGCTGACGACCTGTGGACGACATTCAATCGGATTCAGGAAAACATGATCCGGGGCGGGTTGCGTGGCCGGTCGGCCACGGGCCGCACGATGCGAACTCGCGAAGTAGCCGGGATCGACCAAAACGTGAAGCTCAACCGCGCGCTGTGGGTGCTGGGCGAAGGCATGCGCAAGCTCAAACAGGGCTGATCCCCCGCCCACCGGCCAGCAGTCCCGAAACCCCGCTCAGGCGGGGTTTTCGTCTTTGGGCGGATCGAAGGGGTTAGGCCACAGGCTTTTAACCACGGCGTCCGCGCGCGCGCGGCGCTGGTCGGGCGTCAACAGCCGTTTTTGTTCGCGCGTCAGGTCGGCAGTGAGCCAGTCGTCAGGAAGCTTCGCACCGACTGGCGCAATCGCGCGGCGCTCGCGTACAGCGGGAACCGGCGTCGGCGTGTCCGGAGCGGCCCCGGCATCGGTGGCAGTCGCGGCAGGTGCTGGCGACGGATGCGGCGCTTCCTTCGTCCGGCTGATAACCGGGCGGGCTTCCGCGCGTGCCGCCTGCGAGGAGCGAGCCACGATTCCGCGTTCGCGCCGGATTCTTTTGAGGGTCAGAGCGAAGGTTTGATAGGTGAATTCGAGGCCGGTCGCGGCAAGGTCTTGAATGATCGCCGTATATCGGACGCCCGCGCGTATGGCCCGCTCGACGCTATCGAACACGTCGCGAAGCTGGGCGGTTTTCGACCGACCATCGGACGCGGCCGACAGCGCATCGAGCCGCTGCGCACGTTGTACGGAGATTTGGGCGTCCATTTGACCGCTCCCTGAGAAAAGAATCGACACCAGTATGCCGTGAATGATCGAAAGATGCACCAAGAACGATCAATCTGTGATCCCCCCTTATCTGCAAGCTATCCAAAATTGATCCAAAAGCGATCAATTCCGTTCTAGCAGTGATCTAACGTAGGGCGGTCGGCTGGAAGCCGAGGCACGACAGATATGTAAACGGAAATGCTGACGCATTTCCCTTTCCATATCCCGTGCTCCAAGGGGATGCCCCTTGGAGAACCCGGCCGGCTTCGCCGGCGGTGCAACATCGCGCTCTGCGCGATGTTGCCGGCGCGCCACACGAGCGCGGCCGCGTGCTGGTCGACAGTCGCGGGTGCTGCGAGCGAGCGTGTGTGAAAACACGATACCGGGCGACTCGAGCAGTCGCCCGTGGCAAGGGACGAAGCGCCCCCACCCTGCCAAGCTGGTTTTCAGATCGCGTGACGGACCGCTGGCCTTGCTGCGCCCACGCCAACCGCGCGCTTGAGGCACCCCGCAGTTGGGGGCCGTCAAGGCGCGTAGCGCCGGGTGTGCCCCCGCTTGCGGGGGCGTGGATTCGACTTCCCTGCGTACTGATAAAACTGCGCTGATTAAGGTCCGACAATTAAGTGCTGTTCATCCCGACAATTAACAGCGCGCACATGACCCACCGGCGCAGTGGGCAGCTCAAATCTGTGGATAAGTCGCCTCAATGGAAGTCTGTGGGACGCAAGCGTGAAGTGACGAACGTGCTGGCCGCAGATCGATCGCGCTCACGCGCGCGCCGGCGCCCGCTTGGACGTCAGCGCCAGGCAACCAGATCAGCGGTGGTGGAAGATGCGGGCGCGGCCCGCTATTCGAGTTCGCTGCAGGCGACGTCGTAGCAGCGTTCGCGATCCCAGTCGGGATGAAGGGCTTTCAGTATGCCGATACGGCGTGCAATCGCTTCGCCGCGATCGGTTGCCATCGTCGACGTGTCGGCGGCCGCCGGCGCGCGCGCGGTGCGTCGACGCTGCAGGCGTTGCGCGATTCCGCTGAGCGCGAGCGAGGCCTGCGCTTCGGCGCGGCTGTCGCGCAGCTGCTCGCGCTCTGTCTTGGCGGCCGCAGCCGCGGCACGATAGCGGCGCATCACGGCCTTGCTGCGCTCATGGCGCAGCCATTTCGACATACCGAATGCGCCGAACAACGCCGCCGGCAGCTGGCGAAGTGACGCCAGGCCACGATAGCCGCCGTCTTCCGTTCGCTCGGCGCGCTGCTGAGCCGTCACGAGGCCGGCATGCAGCAGATCGCGCATCGCGCGCTCGGCCCGACGTACGGGCAGGCATGCGTGCTTGGCAAGGAACGGCATCGTAACGCTCATGAACCCGCCGTCGCGCTGCGGAATACCGACGCGTAGGCTGGCAAGGTCGAGATATTTGAGCATCGCGCGCAGCAGCTGCACGCAGGCGCTGCGACGTTCGAGGCGCTGTTGACGATCGCTGCCGTTCGCTGCGTTGAGGGTCGGCAAGTGTTGGTCAGGATCGTTCAGGTACGCATCGAGACGGTTCTGCATCTCAGTCAGGATGCGCGGGCGGCCGCCGCGCTGAGCGGGCGCGTGCGATGGCACCGGCTCGGCATCGAGCGGCGCGGTGGCGCTGTAGGCGGTTACGGGTTGCGGCCGATCGTGATCGTGCATCAGAGGGTCGGCTTGCTGTTGTCGGAAGGCGTAGGCTGATCCGGCGCCGGTCGCTCTGGACGCGGCTGCGGATTCGCCGTCGCGCCGGCGCCAGGTGTGCCAAGGACGTCGCGCACATGCTGGTCGACGCGGGCATGGCGATAGTCGTCCATCGCGCGGTTCAGCCGTGCGTCGCTGAACTGCACGCGCAGTCCTGCGTCGACGGCGACCTTGGCGGCGGCCAGCTGGTGGGCGTCGTCGCCGGCGAGCTCGAGCGTGCGGCCGAACTTGCTCTGCGCCAGGCGCAGCCCGGTTTCAATAGCGGACCGGTCAGCCTGCAGGACCTGCACGCTGTTGCCGCGATCGCGCACAACGTCGCGGCCGTCGTGCCGATAGGTGACGTGACCGCGCTCGTTGACTGACCAAGACAAATCGGGCGACCGGAAAATGATTGCGTTGTGTTCGTCCTGGTCGTGCGACCGAGGCGTGTTCGGCCGAATCACGTTGAACGCTTCGTCGCCGGCGTCAACGTCGGCCGACGACCGCTCAGGTCCAGCCGTTCGGCGCAGCTCCTCGAGCGCCCGCTCGTCGCCTTGCTCCGCGCGGGTGCGCAACCAGTCGGAAAAGCTTGGGCCGCCTGCAGGACCGAACTGCGCCTTGAGCGAGGCCCGCTCGAGCGCGATCGACTCTCGCAGCGCGTCGTCACGGCCCAGCTGCTCAGCGCGCGCCAGCGACGTCGCAGCGCGCCGGTCCGCCGGCGAGAGTCGCACGTCTTGCTTGATGGCGGTCCGCTTTGTCTCGAAGGCGGTGCGGATCTCGCCGCGGCGCTGCTGTTCGCTGGCGCGCTGCGCAAGCCACGCGTCGCTGCGCGCGGCGACATGCGCCTCGCGCGCGACGGAATACTCGCGCCAGAGCGCTGCGCGCGGCAGCTCGCGTGGCGCGGGAATCGGCTCGCCCGCCTGCTGGCGCTGATACACCGCGCGCAACATCGGCGCGGCCTCGCGCCACGACAGATTCAGCTCTTTCGTCAGGAAGTCCGACACGTTCAGCGCGCGCTTGCCCGCGCGAATGCGATCGGCGCCGTCGCGGCCGGTGACGACCACGTATTTGGCCGGCCGAACGCCATGCGTGTGCGACAGCTCGGCCAGCAGCCGGCGCGCATCGAGACCCTGGCGGATCGCGCGAAACTCGCCGGCCTGGCCCGCGACGTCGTCGCGCTGGCGGCGATCGCGCGCCAACTGCGACAAGACGTTGTCAGACACGCGGCCGGTGTGGCGCGGCGTGTTGAATGCGTCGTCGCCCGCCCGTGAACGGCGCGAGCGATAGGGCGCCACGTCGGCCGGGATCTCGGGCGAGCGTGGCGCGATCGGCCGGGCGGCATCGAGATGGAACGGCACGTCGTATGGATCGAGAAACGGATCCGGCCGGCGATCGGAAAACCAATCGGGCGGCGACATGCCGGTGGGCACCTGCGTCGCCGGCGGCCGCATCGGGGGCAGCTGGTCGAACGGGTCGCCGAAGGCGTAATGCGCCTCGAGCGCGCGGTGATAGGCATCCAGCTCGCCCGGCGTCGGGCCGCTTACTCGTTGCGCTGCAAGCTCTCCATCGCGATCTGGATGCCATCGCATGCCGTCCGTGGATACGGCGCCATCTGGCTCCAGCTGGTGAAGCGCATGATCCGGCAGTAGCACTGCAGATCCACTTCCGATGCCGTCCACAGGGCGGCCGGGCACGTTTCGCAGACCGTCGAAGGGTTCGGCCGCCGGGCTCGACTCAGCTGGGACAAAGTCAAACTGTGCATCGAGGTCGTCGTATCCATCGGCGAAGCGCCCTGGCGCATCGCTGGCGTTCCAGTCGGACTCCCACTCGGGGGCATTGACGTCGAGTTCTCGTGCGCCTGCGTCGAGCTCGTCGAAGGCGTCGGACGGCTGGGGGCCGTATTCAAATGCGCTTCCATTTCGTCGAAGATGTCCTTCGAGGCCTGGGAGGGTGTCGTCTGCTCGGTCATGATGTGCCTTTAGGTGTTGTGCGTAAAAGCCGCGTTCGAGTTCCGCGAGCATTAGCTGGCGGTCGTGGGGGGACGATTCCTGGTAGCGCTGGTACTGGCGGCTACCGCTATTGAGGTATTTCAATTCGCGCGCGCGCGACGCGTACCATTCATCGAGCAACGCTGTGACTTCGTCCGGCGTGCGGCGCGGCGCGACGCCATCCTCGTACTGGTCCGCAGCGTCGGCCGACAGCGCCTGCAGTTTCTCGGTGGTCGGCAGTTCGATGAATGCGGGCGTGAACACGTATTCCTTCAGGTTCACACCCTTCTCAGCGCCGGCCGGCTTCACGTTCGGATACGAGTCGTCGCGGCCGGCGTTCCGCATGCGCACGGCACCGTGCTCGTGCAACAGCGCCATGAAGTCGTCATGGTTCTCGATCTGGCGATCGAGCACTGCGTCGAGGATCTGCTCCTTCAGCTCCCGACTGTTCGCGCGGAACAGATCCCCGCGATAGCGGCTGATCATTTCCGACGCGTCAGTCAACAGCGTACGGCGATTGTCCTTCGGGCTCGCGAGCCCATACTTCGCGTTCGTGTGTTCCTGGAACGCGTCGATGAAATGCGTGTTGTGCTTGTCGAAGCCGAACGGGCGCAGCGTATGACCCGAAATGAGGTTCAGCTTCGGAATCACGATATGGATGTGCGGCTTGCGCTCGACCAGCTCGCCAGTCGCCTGGTCGACATAGCTCTTGACGCGCGGCAAGTGCGCCTCGGCATAGAAGCTGTATTCGTCCGGACGGTACGCGTGCATCGCGAACGCTTCGAAATCGCGGGCGATCTGAAACAGCATTTCGCGATCGACGTGATCCTCTTTGAACGACAGGGTGATCGACAGGTAGCGCTCAACCTTCGGTGGTGCGTCGATCGACTGAATCACCGCGTCGGTCAGGTCGAGATCACCGACGAGCACGACCCGCTCGTCCAGGTCATCGCGATCGAGTTCTCGGCCGACCTTACGGCCTTCCTCGAGGTACTGTTTGACGCCGTCGTGGCGGCCGGACACCCTAATCAACACGATGGAGGTGCGCCTTCAGTAGTTGCGTGATCATTTCCAGCTCGTCGACCAGCGCGGCGAACGTGGATTCGGACAGGTGGCCGGACACACGCGCCGTGTTCGCCACGTGGGCCAGCTGGTTGAGGTTGTTGCCGGTCTTGTTGATCACGTACATGATCCGCTGGCGCTCGACGGTCACCCGCGGCCGCTCGACGATCTGCGTGCGGTTCGTGAGGATGCAGTCGCGCAGGAATTCGGATGAACTCATGCCCGAGCGCACGACCTTGTCGGTGAAGATCTGCCACTGTTCTTCCGTGAGCCGCGTGCTGACCGGCTTGCCGAGCGCCGACTGAGCCTTCCTGCGGCCGCGGCGCTTCGGTTCGGTCAATACATTGAGGTCGTCCTTGCTCATCGTTCACTCACCGGTCTACAGTTCGTGTCTCAGTACGACGAGCGATACGGCTCGCCCTGCGACCACCGGCTTTGCCAGTGAGCCTCGTACGCACCAGCGAGCGACGGGCAATTGGCAATCACCACCGCGTTCTCGCTATTACGACGCGCAGCAGCGGTGCTGTAGTTGTATGACCCTGTCTCGACCGTTTCGCTGTCGGCCACGATGTACTTGTCGTGATGGATCGCGTATGCCGAGACCGTGCGGACGGGAATGCCAGCTTCGACGAGTAGATTCAGCGCAGCTTGGCCAGATCGGGCACCGCGGCCGCCCGTGTTTTCCTTCGCATCGGCGATCACGGCGACGTCGACGCCGCGGCGCTTCGCCGCGATCAACCGCCGCACGACGTCGGGTGATGTGAACGTATAGGCGGCCAAGCGCACGCGCGCACGTGCCCGATCGAGCACGTCGGCGACGAGACGTGCTGCGCTGCCCTCAGGCGAAAATCCGACTTCCGAACTGCAGGTTCGACCGGCCGCTGCCGGCCGGCTCGTCATCGACGACCATGGGGCAGTGAGATCGAACGCGCGTGCCGAGTTGGCAACGACAAGCAGACCGGCAAGCGTGACAGCGCGAAGGATTCGACGGTTCGACATGATCTTGTCCCCTTACCGTGCGGAGCGGTCGATCACATTTACCTGATGAGGGCTACGCCACGCGAGCCGATCCGGTTCGGTCAGGACGAGCGACAGGTCGCCGGTACCCGGCACACGAGCGGCACGGCGAACACCTTCCCACCACCCGTCGACCACGTAATCGTGTGCGCGACGCCGGCAGCCGAACATCGACGCGAAGACGAAATAAACGAACGCGATCATCGCGCCGAACTGCCAGAACATGGTCCAACCGCCCTGCAGTTGCGCTTCGGACGCGGAAAATAGCGCGTGAAGCGCATGCCCGGCACCGAGCGGTTCACCCTGAATGCTCAGGACGATGATGATCGCCTCGATCGCGAGCGCGACGGCGACGCTGACGATGGCCAATCGCACGAACGTACCGAACTCACTAATCGCGGTCAGCGCACCCCGCCACCATTGGCGATCTATTTGGCGTTGAACGTCGGCGACGACATGCTCGCGAATCGTCGTGACGGGGATATCGTTCAGTCGGACTTCCCACACGATCGAGTCCGTCAGTACGAAGGGTTTGGTGGTCGACGTGCGCCGCGCGGCAGGCTTATAGAGCATCGCAAAACCCACCAGCACAACAACAACCAGCATCGGGATGAACACTTGGAGAAACAGCTGTTTGCCGTTCATGAATCAACTCTCCTCTCAAAGACTTCGTGTTGGTATTGGGGACTAGATGCCGAAAAAATGGCCGACCGCCCACACAAGCGCTGCGCCTGCACAAAACGCGGCGGCGATCTGCCCGGCGAAAGAGCCAAGCGCCCCGAGCGGCGAACGAACGGATCTCCCAGACGCAATGTGACGGGCCGTGCGATCGTGTGATTCGACCGCGACGCGCAACTGGGCGAGCGCGTCGACCACTTCCGCGGCCGCCGCGCGACGCGCCTGGTCGGCGGCCTTCGCGGCAACTTCGCCGACGAAGGCCTGACGCGCCTGCGTGACCAGCTTCGTCAGCTGGGCGTTCTCATCACGCAACGCCTGCACGGTCGCGGTCAACTTCTGGTCGGTGGATTCCATCAGCGTGACCACGTGGTGTTGTGCGTCCACGACCTTCATCTGCTCGATCAGGATCTCGGCCAGCACCGCCAGCTCGTTCGACGCCGGCATCGTGGCGAGCACCTGGCCAAGGCGCTCCGAGGCCTTGGCCGTGCGATCCGATTGCGGCGTCGGGTCGCTCATGCAACGACTCCCGCCAGCAGCGCGTTGAACGCGCTGTCGAGCAACGGCTCGATCGACAGCGCCTTACGCTTCAGGCCGACCAGTTTCACGAGGCGATCTTTCTCCGCGCCGGTCTTCGCGTCGACCAGCTGCGCCTTGTAGTCGACGCCGTCTGTGGCGATGTCGTGAATCGTGCGACCGGCCGCCGCCGCAAGCGTGAACACGTCATTCTTCGGGACAAGCGCATCCTCGTTCAGCACGAACGACCCCATCCGTTCGTGCAGCTCGAAAAGCTGCCCGAAGTGACGACGCAGCGTGATTTCGCGTGCCTCGCTCTTGACCAGCTCGACCTTGTTCAACAGCACGCGGATACGCTCGGGCTCCACACCGAGATCGGCGAGCATGTTGATCGTCTTGATGGTGTCCTTCAGCTGCTTGCTTTCCGGCTCGACCGGTACGATGAAGCACGCATAGTCCTCTTGCGCACCTTCGGACGAGTCGAGGCGGTTCAGGTATTCCTCGACGTTCGACGCACCAATGTCGACCAGCAGTTCGCGGCCGCGCATCAACTCCTCGTGCAGCTCGTCGAAGCGCGCGGCGATCATCACTTCGACCTTGGCGCCGGCCGAGTCGTCGGTGTTGATCGACTCGATCTGGCGCACCGACATATGCGGCAGCCGTGGCGCCAGCAGCTCGCGCGTCAAGGTGGTCTTACCGACGTTTCCGGTGCAGTTCACGGTTGCAAAGCTCAGACTCATTTCAGATTCCTCGTGTAGATAGGTGCGACCAGGCGCTTACATCACGCTCGGCGTTTGGCCACGGGTCGGTTGTTGTTCCTGTTTCGGGCCGTTCGACGGGCTTGTGGTCGGCGCGGCCTTCGGTGCCGTCCATGCCGCATGCAACTCGGCCGCACGTTTGTCGATCTCGGCCGCACCCGCATCGCGACTCAGCTCGCCACGCGCAATACGCGCTTCTACCTCGGTGCCGGCCTGCATCCGCGCATCGAATCGGTTCAGCACTTCGGCGCGCTGCCGGGCGGGCATCTTCTCGATGACCTTGCTCAGCTGCTCGCGCATCTGCGCGACGGTCAACGACTCGCGCTCGGGAGCCTTGGACTCCGCTGGTGCCGGGCCAGGCGACGTGCGCGTCACTTCCCACGCGTTACGGATAGCGTCCTTAGGCTCCGTCCCGATCACCTTGCCCGCTTCATCACGCACGGGCGCTTGAACTGTGACGGGTGTCTCGCCAAGGTTTTTGAGCGAAATAGCATCACCTACCTTCGCGCCGGAGACCTCCATCGCCCGTTTGAGATCGACGCCCCAGACTGTCTGCTCGGTGCCAGCATCGTCCCGGTACCGCACGAAATACGAGTACGACGCGTCTTTCTGGTGCTGGTATCGCGCACTGCCGTGCTCGAGTAATTCGCCGGACAGCGAGTCTGTCAGCTTGGCCGCCGCCTCCTGCGATGGCGCAACCTTCGGCGTATCAGCCACGGCGGCTCGCGCCGGCGTCGCCGGAGTGGCAGGCGCGGCTTCAGCCTTCGGCGTCGCGTCCGCTTTCGGGCTGACGGTCGGCTCGGGTGACGTGCCGGACTTGATCGTGAGCGCCGCGCGTTCGCGCTTCGCCGCCTCGAGCAACGCGAAGTCCGCTTCCTTCGGCTTGAAGTTCTTGACCTCGATGCCGCCGTCGAGCGACGCCTCGATCCATGCGTTGCGCCGGAACGTCTCACTGCCCTTCACCGTGATCGAATCGATGTTCTTCGCCTTCATCACGGCCAGCATGTCGGCGATCGTCCCCCGATCGTTCTGCTGGGTTTTCAGGCGCGAGCCGACGTCCTCGAAATGTGGCTTCGTCGTCGGCTCGCTTCCCGGCTTTGCCTCCATGCCGTCCAGCTTCCAGAACCGCCCTTCCTTCACCATGTAGCGCGATGCGATCTGCGGCGGGATCGTGTAGCCGTCTCTCGTCGTAATCGGCTTGCGCAAGGACGGATCGACGTCGATCTGGTTCTCGCTGGCGTCGACGTCGACCGTGGCCGCCGGCGCACCGGTGGCAACATCCTCCGGCTTCGGCATGGGCTTGCTCTGCTCGCGCAGCAGCGTTTCGGCTGCCGCGCGCTCGCTGGCGCGCACTGCGCCGATGCGCTGCAGGTCTTGAGGCGACACCGTGTCGAGCTCCGGCCGCACCGGATCGTTGACCGGATTTTTCGCGTCCGGCTCGTTTCTGGCGTCCGACTGCGTGCGCTTGATCTGGGTGTCGACCTGCCCAGGCTGGACCGACACATTCATGGACTTGTCGTTGACGGCTTGGCCCGGCTGGACGTCCGGCTCGTTCGCCACCGTCGCGCCAACTGTCGATCGCGCTTTGTCCTGGGTCACGGATACCACGTCGGCCGTCAGCCCGCGGCTGCGCATCGCGTCGTCGATCGGCATTGCATCGGTCACGCCAGCGAACGTCACGGTCCTGCCCTCCGGCGTGACAGCCGGCATCGGTTGCGCGACGACCGGCTCTGCCGGCGACGGCGTGCGATCGCCCGGCGCGGTGTCAACCGCCGCAGCCTCGCCAACATCAGCGAACGTGACGGTCTCGCCGTCCGATTGCGAGACCGGCCCCAGTTCGCCTGTCGCCGGGCCCGCCTCGGGAGCGCGCTCCCGCACCGCCTCATCGAGCTCGAACGCTTCGGCGACGTCCGCGAACGTCGCAATACCGTCGTCGCGTTCCGGCTCGCGATGACGGTGCGCATGCGATGGCTCGCCCATGATCGGATCGACCTGCTGTTCATCGTCCACCGGGTCGGATTCCGTCACATCGCGCACGGGCGTACGCTCGTCGACCTCAATCGGGCTCAATTCGGCTTCGGCGCGCAGCTTGCTCAGCGCCTCAGCCGCCATCGGCGGCAACTCGTCTGCGGCGAAGCCCGTGCGCGTGCGGATCTGCTCGCCGATCGCGCGATCGCCGGCAGCAGCGTCGTTGGACTTGCGCCACGCGTCGCGATGAATCGACTCGAGCCGATGCTCGAGCGCGAGCGTGCGGTTCACTTCATCGCCGCGAAGCGTGACCGTCGTCGCGATCGACTGAATCATTTCGCGGTAGCGGCGGCCAAGCGCCGCATCGTCGAGCTTCGGGCGAACCCGCCGGGCCGGCGCCTGGCGCGGACCGCGCCGAGCGGCGCGCCCGGCCGTAGCCGGCGGTTGCTGCGCGCTCTGCGCCGGCGCATACAGGTGCTGACGCTCCGCAAAATACTGATTCCGCGCCTGGCGCACCGCTGCGCGCACGGCGTCGATCGCATCGAATGCGGAACCGCCTTGGCTCTGAATTTGGTCCCGTGCCTGCAACGCGGCCCGCTCCTCGGCACCACGCACCGATTCCCGGACGAACTCGCGTGCCTCTTCGATCGGCTGCCCCATCAAGTCACTCAGGCGAACAGCCTCGCGCTCGAAATCGGCCTCGCTGCCGTATTCGTTGGTATCCGATTCCGCCGCACGTGCAGCGTCAGCGGCCCGCTCTCCGGCCTTCGCGTCCTGCGCAGGCATCCAGCGTGCGAACGGCGCGACGTCAGTGCCACCCGGCACGTACCACTTCTTCGAGCGGCGATCGAACTTCGCACCCAGCTCGTTCGCTGTGTCTTTTTCCTTGAACGGCACATCCAGATATGTCCGTTCGCGTTTCGGTTTTTTCTCGTCAGCCATGCGCCACCTCCTTCACTTCGTTGTCTGCCGGCGCTGCCGGCTCAATCTGAGAATCGACAGCAACCTCCGTCGCTGTCAGGTTGAAATCGAACCGAATGCCGGCCAGCATTTCGCGCACGTCGTCGCGCACCAGCATGCCGAGTTCGGCCAAATCGGCCTCGAAACCGGCCAGCGCCATGTCGGTCGCCAGCGGCCCCGGCTTCTGTTGATCGAGTGCCAGCAGCTCGGCCGCGGTCAGCGGCTTCGCGCCAGCCTGCCGCGCGAGCCGGATTTCGCCGGCAGCCTTCGCGGACAGTGCGGCGTGGTACGTCTCGGGGTTGTTGAGCGGAATGCCTGCGGCGCGCAGCTCGCCGGCCTGCCAAGCCGCCTTGATCTCGTCTTCGGTCGGCAGGCGCTTGTCGATTGCCGCCAGCATTGGACTGACCGAGCGCATGCGGTCGATGAACAAGTCATCCTTGTAATAGGTCGCCTTCTCGCACAAGATCGGCCGCTGGAAGCCAAGCACGATTTCCTCGTGCTGCTCCATGCGCTTCAGTTCCTGGTCCAGCATCAGCGCACGGCCCTGGTCAGACGTGCTCGTTCCGGTCGACGTGTTGCGGCCGTGATTGCGACTCTTCGATGTCGCCTTTTCGGTGAACGTGCCGAGCGTCTCCGACAGTTCCTTTGCGTCGTGCTGGTTGCCCGGTGCATACGCGACCAACACGGCATGGTTGGTGATCAGCGTGCGAGCGCCTGCCGGACCGTACAGCTCGTTCGGCTCCAGCTGCGCCTGCGACTGCAGGATCGTCAGCAAGCGAATCCAGTAACCCGCGATGAACGCATTGCCCTTGTCGAGCACTTCGATCCGGCCGAGCGCGGTGAACTCGTCACCGATGGCCAGACACTGAAATTTGATGGTTGGATCCGCGCCCGGCAGCACGTCGAGGTTGTCCTCGATCAATTGCGTATAGAACAGGTTGCCGAGCAGGCTTGCGACCGCGATTTCGCGCACTGGCATCACGATGTAGATCGACGTCAGCTCCCGACGCACGCGATCTAGTTCGAAATCACACGCGCTCGTCGCTTGGTCGACGATCGGGTTGCTGAACAGGCGGAGGCCAGCGTTGAACGTCGCGACAATGTTCAGCATCGTCTCGTCGGGTGACGCCAGTACGCGTGACAGTGCGCCCAGGCAGTCGCCCGACAGCGGCACGCCCTTCTGAGGCTCGTGTTGCATCAGCTCCGTCAGGTGTTCGCGCACCTTCTTGTCGGGCGTCGTCGCGAGCCGCAACACCTGGCCGAACGTGCAGTCGCCGGTCATTTCCATCAGGTACAACGCGAGACCCATGAACAGGTCTGCTGCCTGTTCGTAAAAGAACTTGTTGCGCGCGTCGGCCGTGTGATACAGCCGTGCTGCGATCGCCTGCAGGCGGCCGACCCGCACGAAGGGCGGGCTCTTCGCGATCTTGAACAGCGGATTCCAGCGATGCGTGTAACCCTGTTGATCGAACGGCGCCCAGCGAAACACCTTCTGTCCGCACGCCTGCCGATAACGCGACGTCAGGTCGAAGTTCTCGCCCTTCACGTCGAGCACAGCAACCGAATCCGAAAAGGTGAGCAAGTTCGGGATCACGATGGCCACGCCCTTCTGCGAGCGCGTTTTCGCAGCGACCATCACGAACTCCGTTCCGCGAAACGTCAGGTACTTGCCCTTGTACCGGCCGACGATAATCGTCGGATCGCGGTAATCGCCCTTGCGGCGTGACCGGCCGTTCGCCTCGTCGAGCAGCCCGTAGCGCCGGATTTCGTAGCTGTGGGCAAAGCGCGCGTCGCCGTGCAGTTCGCGTTTCGGCTTCATCACCAGCGCGGCGATTACCGCCGCGACCGGGACAAGCGGCACGAGGATCGACGCCGCCGTGGCGATCTGCAGCGACCGCTTCACCGCCTTGATGTCGCCGAAGGCATGCCAGTAGTCGCGCAGTGTCCAGAGGCCGACCGCCGAGTCGGGCAGCTTCTCCAGCTTGGCAAACAGCGTCGCGCCCGCGAACTGACCAGCCACGGCCAGCCCCGTCAACGCCACGAGCGCGAACAGGCCGCCAGCAACGACGCGATCGAGCGTCGTCGCCGTTTTCAGTAGAACTGCGCTCGCACATACTCCCCACAGCATGCATAGCGCCATCATCAGCCCGATCAACGCGGCGATCTCGACGGGATCAGTCATCGCGTCGAGATGGAGAAGACGGCCGGCGCCCAACACGGCTGCGCCACTGAACACGCTCAGGATCACGGCAACAATCAGACGAGCTTTCATCGTTTCGCCTCCCCACCCGTGACCGGGTATGGCAAATCCCAGCGGTTCAGGCGCTCGATGCCCGCGCGTGCCGCGTCGGCGTCCCCGTTGCGGATCGCCGCCTCGAGCAACACAAGCGCCTGGCGCTCACCGTCCGAGATCGACGGTGCGCCGGCGGCCGGATCAATGGCGTGATCCGGAATCGGTACGAGACACGTCAGCTGCTGCAGGACTTGATTGGCGCTGGCCGCGAGAAGCGCCACATGCAGCTCGTGGCGCGCATCGAGATAATCGGCGCACGATGTTGCGGCGAGCCGGGTTGCACACGCGATCGTTATACGGGCGCGTTCCGCCGGGCTCGCATGCCGCGCAGCGTCCGCGGCCGCGATCGGTTCAAGTGCGGCACGAATTGCCGCGATGTCCGCCACAAAGGTCGGATCCGTCGCACGAGCCAAACGCCAGCTGACAACGTGTCGATCGACGATCTGCCACTGCCTCTCGTCGACCACGCGCGAGCCCACCTTCGTACGCACGTCGACGACACCACGCGCGACCAGCTGGCTAACCGCCTCGCGCAGCAGCGCCCGGCTCACGCCCAGTTCCTGCGCGAGGATCGCCTGCGACGGCAGCGCTCCGGTCGAGTCGCATAGCGCCGGAATCCGCTCGGCCAACCAGTCCGCGGCCGCGTGCGGCGGCCGTTCAAGCCCACTCACTTCGACGCGCGCGTTCATGCCAGCCCCCGCAGCAGCTTCCACTTCGTGACCGGATCGAAGTAGATTTCCTTGAGTTGCTTGTTTTCCATGTAAAGCACGACGTCGATCGTGGTTTTCACCTCGCGCATCAGGTGATCCCACGTCAACGTCTGGCCAACCGGGCTCTGCTTCACAAGCGTGGCGATTCGCGACAGCGCGGCGATTGCATCGTTCGCGTGCACGGTCGTGATCCCTCCCTGGTGGCCGGTGTTCAGCAGGGTCAGGTAGTCCCACGTCTCGTCGCCGCGCAGCTCGGCCAAGAACACACGGTCGAACTTCATCCGCAATGTCGCCTTCACGATGCGCCGCGCCGGCAGCGATTCGCTGTAGAACAAGTGCACGTGATTCGGGTGGTACGGCAGCGGCAGCTCGTGGGTGTCTTCGATTGTCGCAACACGAGTCTCCAGCGGCACCAGGTCAGCGAGCGCCTTCGTGACCGTGGTTTTGCCCGATCCAGTACCGCCAACAAGCACGATGTTCAGGCGGTTGAGAATCGCCAGCGTCAGGAAGCGCTCAACGTCACGTTGCGCAAGCGCGTCGAGCATTTCCAGCTCGAAGCGCTGCAGCGTGACGCCGGCCGGCGCCGCGAGCGCCTGCGCCGGATTGAACACGGGCGTCGCGCTCTTCACGTCGACATCGCCCGTGTCCAACTTGGCGACCACGCCATCAACCGCATGCCCGACAACATCGCGAAACTTCGACGAGAACCCACTCTCCACCAGCTCCGAAACCGCAAACCGGGTCGAGCTCGGCACACGCATCGTCAGCGACACCGTGCCAGGTTCACAGGCCGGTGGGATCACGATCTGACCACGCTCGCCGTCAGGCAGGCGCACCGGCTTTTCAGGCTCGGCCGGCGACAGCGGTGGCTTTGCCTTGTTGTAGATCGCAAGCGCCGGCGCGAATTGAAGCAGCGCCTCCAACGACGCATTCGGCAGGTCATGCCGCTGCCAACCGTCGCGCGTCTCGGTCCAGCCCTCATAGGGCCGGTTAATCGCGACCTCGGTTACACCCGGCCGCTTCAGCCACTCGCCAATTCCGAGAGTCTTGAGGTGACTGCGCACCGTGACGCTGTCGTCATATCGCATGTTCATGAGCACTCCGAGGAAGGGATGTCGGTTCGAGTCAGGGCGTGGCCAGCTCGTACACGTCGGAGAAGTCGACGTCGCGCGCAACGAAAATCGTCGTCACCGACCCGTACTTCGAGTACGCGGTCGGCGGCACGTTGATCGTGTTCTTCAGCGTTTCGGCCGCCACCGATTCGCCAGCGCTCGACGTGTTGTTGAACTGGATCCGGTTATTGCCGCTACCCGAGTTCGAGGCGAGACTCGACAGGGCCTGGCCGGCGTCGCCGATCAGACTGACCATCAACGCCCCACCAAAGCGAGTCCAGAAGTGCGTGTCGACGTAGGCAGGCAAGCCGCTACCGCCCAGTGCATCCGCCGCCGGCGAATCGAGTTGAACCTTCACACCTGCCGGTGTCGTCAGGCGCGTCCAGATCACGAAGATCCGGGCCTGACCTTGCATCAACGCCTGTCTCTGCTCGCCCAGCACTTCCGAACCGCGCTCGATCAGCAGCACCTTGCCGTTCGCCGAATACACGTCCTTCGACACGGCGCACGTCGTCATACCTGGATAGTCGGTGACGATCTTCGAGTTCTGCACACATGGGATCGTGGTCCCAGCGATCAGCAGCATGTCACGGGATGGCATAAGCTCAGCCTTGACCGTGTCGAGCTTCGACGCCCGAAACTTCGCGTCCAGGCCATCCTTTGCGTATTCGACCTTCGAACCGCCGCCACTGAGGGCGTTCGTACCACCGGGCGTCTTCTGGTCGTCGAACTTCAGCACTACGTCGCCATCGAGTTTGCGCATCGCGGGCGTCTCGACCGCACTGGCCGGCACCGCCGCCCTTGTGCCACCGGCCGCAGTGGTCGCAGGTACAGACGCGGCGCTGGCAGCATCGGCATGCGCGGGCTTCGCGAGTGCTTCGCTCGCTGCGGCAGCGGCCGCAGCTTCCTCGGCCTGCTGCTTTCTGATCCTCGCCTGGTCACCCGCGAAATCATGGCGATCGTCGGACGGCTTGTCTTTCGCCGCCTCAACCTTCGCGGCCTCCGACTCCGCATGGTGCTGCGCCGTCCAGCGCTTTATCGCAACACCGACCGCGACCGCGCCGAAGATGAGAATCAGCACGAGTCCGATCACAATCGGCAGCAGCCGGAACGGGCTCTTGCGCTTCGTGCGCCCCACGCCCGGCACACCACGCTCACCGATACCGGTCGGTTCCACCGGCGCCGGAACGGCATTCTGGTTCATGTCGTTATTCACCGCTCGCCTCCTTCTGTTTCACGAGCCGCGCCGTGCCGGGAATCGTGGTACCCGACGGATTCAGCTGGCCGTCTGGTTGATATGCGTTGTTGCGGATGCCCAGCACGGCATCATTCAGGCGCAGGTTGAATCGGCGAGCCGTGTCGTGGACGACGAGCACCGGTCCGCGCACGTCGTCAGGATTGACTAGACCTTCAGAGCCGTCGTCATACACGCGATAGATCTTCGGGAGGTCACGGCTGGTCTTGAATTCGAAATACGTGAATCGACCGTCGTCCCACAGAGCGGTCGGGGCCAGCGCCGTGTCGCCCTGCATGTCATAGTCGGAATTGCTGGTCGACGCCGCGTTGCCGGTCTGCTCGAGCAGCGCGCGCGCTTCGATCGAACGCGCTGCAGCGGCCGCCGACGCCTTCGCGCGCGTATCCGGGTAATTGAATGTCAACGACCAAACCGCATCGTCGTGCTTGGCTACCGGAACCAGCTTCAGCACGTAACGACGCTTGTTCGTCAGCAGAATCAAGTTCGTGCCCGCTTTCACGGCTTTCGGTTTGAAGAAAAAGCCGTTGCCTGCGGGGCCCGCAGTCCACGCTTTGCCGTCACCCATGCCACCGCCCTCGAGTTTTTCGCCCTTTTCGAACTCGATGACAGTCGCTTCACCTGGGCGATAGGTGATCTGATAGCTCTCGGTCGGGTCATACACCGCGCAAACGATGTGCGGATCGCTACCGCACGCACCCGGCACGACCTGGGCGACGGCCGACTGAGCCATCGCAAGCGCAGCGGCGGCGGCAACCGACGTCACGGCCACCGCTTTCCGGAATCGGGTATTCATCGGCTGGCCCCTCCTTGCGTGTTCGCCGGCGCCGATTCAGGCGACGTCGCGGCCGACGGAATCATTGCTGCGCCGTCCGGTGCGTTACGTGTCCAGTCGCGGTCGACCGAGTAACTGGTGACGCGGAATCCGATCGGGTTCAGCACTTGCTCATTGCTCTTGGTCGGCAGATCTCCCACCTCGTACGTGATCGTCGCGACCCAGTATTCGGTCTTCGGCGGCTGAGGCGCAGCACCACCCTGCGTCGACAGCGATATGGTTTTCTTCGAGAAAAACACCTGCGCAGTCGTCCCGACGAACGTAATCGCACCAGGTTGAGCAATCACCCGGTACTTGTCCTGAAGCACGTTCAACGGAGAGTTCTTGCGACTGTATAGCGTCGAATACAGCGTCTGCTCGCGCGGCGAGTTCATCAGCGTCACGGTGTCGTACGCATCCTGAATCGTGTACCAGTCGTAGCCTTCACGCAGTTTCACGTAGTCGCGCAGCGCCTTGCGCACTTCGAGTTCGCCGAACGTCACCGAGCCACTACGCGCAACGTCGATCACTTGCACATCGCCCGTTGCGGTGTTGTCTTTGATGATTACGGGCGGCGTCGGCCTCTTTAGTTGTACTAAAGCAGCCGAACCAAGAATTGAAGCAAGTGCGACGAACATGGCACCGCCCGCGACACGCCATGCGATCTTCGTCATGTTTTCCTGCATGCTCTGCTTCGACTTCTCGAATGCGAGCGCCTGCCTGAAATACGTGCGCGCCATTTCGCGCGGATCGGCTTCGGCAAGCTTGGTCGCGAGGCTCTGCAGCAGCGCCGCGTAATTGCCATCGGCCACGACCGCGGCCGACATGCCCAGCACCTCCGTCGATTTTTTCCCTGGCCACTTCATTGTGCGTTCCCCTGTTTCGTATGGTTCACGGGCATCCACGGCCCGCTCGGTTGCGTCGGCTTAGGCACCGACGAGCACGCCGCAAGCAGGACGGCGCTGCAAAGCACGACGATGAATTTCATGTTCCACTCCTATGGTTGGTTCGCCAGCTCGTACCGAAAACGAACAAGCTGGCGAACAAGCCCTGTCTTAGTTGCCCTTCTTCTGGTATTCGGCACCAGGGGCCACGAGGTGCCCCGATGACTTCTCGATCGTCAGCGCTACGGGCACACCCGCCATCATCATCAGCTTCCCGTCCGCATAAAGAGCCGATGATCGCTGCAACCTGAACGCATCTTTCGCGCTCTCTGCGGCAAGATTCGGCACTTTGCTCGCGACGTAGAAGTCGTTGCCATCGCCATTACGGCTGATCACCATCTCGGGCGAGCCGCGGCCGCTGAGCTTCTCCCAGTTGCCAACAAACTCCTCGCCGTCTTTTTTTCCGCAACCGAATTGCGTCAGCGTCACGATGACCATCGTTGCTGCTGTCACGAATCGAAGTGCCCTCATTACCTTCTCCTGGTAGTTGTCAAGATCATGCGCGGCCGAGCGAGTTGCTAGGCGCCGACGCTCCACCACGGCCCCCGCCCATCAACTTCATCGCCTTCATGGCGGCACTGGCCGCGTTGCCGATCTTACCGACCATCGACGAGATGCCAACGCCACCAGCCAGTTGCGAGGCCAGAGACGGCATGCTCAAAGAGACGACAATGAACACCAAGCCGGCGCCGACGATCTTTCCCTCAATGGCATAGGTCAGCATGACGTCCTTCGCGCTGAAGCTCGTCGGCAGCACCGATGTCATGAACCGCACTTCGATTGCGCCGAGTGCCCCGAACAGGGCGACGAGAATGCCGTAGTTCAAGCACTGTCCCACCCAGTTCTGAAAGAACTGCCGTGTAGCCGGGAACAGCGCCGCGACAACGAAGGCCGGGCCGAGCGCGAGCAGTAATCCCAGCGCGAATTTCGCGAGGATGATGTATGCGGCGGCGATAGCAAGGAACGGAACACCAACCAAAATGATGCACGCCGCGAGCACGGACACCTCGATATAGAGGCCGATGTCGGTAATGCTGAGCCCTTCGTACAAACTCTTGATCGCGTCGAAGTAGAGACTCAACAGCGTGTCGAGGCCGTTGCTGAGATCGCTCCCCCCCATCAGGGCGCGGCTGAGATCGTCGCCCAGTCCGTTGAAGAACGGCACTACGTATTCGCTGTAGTAGCCGATGTTCATCCCCGCCGTGAGCACGGCGGCCCACGCTGCCATCTTCAGCAGGAAATCCACGATCGGCTGATTCTCATGGCCTCGCCAGTACGACACCAGAATGAGAAGCACGTAGAGGCTGAAGCCAGCAGCGACCAGCGGACTGATCAGCGAGATCATCTTGGCCGAGCCAGTGCTGATCGTGTTCAGCACGTCCTTGTCGAACGCATTGAACATATCGGTAAAGATTGTCAGTTGCATGGCCGCGCTCCTGGCTTACTGGTCGATCGGTTCGTCATGCAGGCGACGCTGCATGTCACGATGCGCGGCCTGCTGCGCAAACTCCTTCTCGGCGTCCTGCAGCTTTGCCGCCAGATCGAGACGCATCTTGTCCGCGTTGATCGACGAAATCTCCGCCGACCAGCGGTTCTGAAGATCCGCCTTCGCCGCGGGATCCTGCGTCAAGTTCGATTGCTGCATCAGCTGCTGGATGTTGTTCAGCCGGTCGATCGACGCCTGATACGCGCGCTCCACCATCGCCTTGTTCGCGGCCAGCGTGTTATTCAACCGGGTCTGGCCCGGCGTGTACGCAGTCAATCCCTCCTGGCGCAGGATACTGTCGGCAGCGCCACTGATGCCATTCAGCTGCCCGTTCTTCACTGCGTCGTAGACCGACTGCCATTCATCGGGCAGATAGTTGCGCAGCGACGGATTGTTGAGGATGTCGCCGAGGCCGCGATTGCCTATCATCGACTGATACTGGCTCGTGATGGTGATGTATTGCTGCTTGAGTTGCTGCACGGTAATGATCGCCTGCGCGAGAGTCGACGCATCGAGCACGGGGATGCCCTGCGCGTGCGCGGCCTGGGTCGAGCAGAATGCTGCGATCGCTGCAGCGCCGATAAATTTTCGGATGGTTTTCATTGTCCTGTTCTCCGGTTATATCGTGGGGCGCTCAGTGCGCTGCTGTACCAATGGCGGGCAAAAGTCCCACGCCCCTCGCGCGGTCGAACTCGAGCGTTTGCTGCAGCGTCGTATCGATGCGAATCAGCGTGGCGAGAATCTGTTGATTCACAGCCAATTGATCGGGCGCCGACGCGGCCTTGCCCACTTCCGCGTAGGTCGACGGCTGCGCCCCGAGGTTCGCCGGCAGCTGAGCCTGCAACGCTCTCACCTGCTCGATCGCCGCCGCCACTTGCGCTCTTCCACCATCATCGACAACCGGAAGGCCGGTCGCATGTGCGGCCGTGGCCACTCCAAGCGCAGCGGTAAAAATCAGACGCTTGATTGGGAGTTTCATCGTCAGGCTCCTTCGTGGGACTGCTGTTGCTGCCGGACCATCGCCAGCACGTCGAGGTCATGCGGCACGATCGAACGGCGCTGGTGCCGGATTGCGTCCAGGTACGCCAGCGCAGCTGGACACGCCGCGTTGCGTTCGTCCGCCTCCAACTCGGCCGGTGCCACGTCGATCGGGCGGTAAGGATTCACCGGGCGCGAAATGGGGCGGATCAGGCGATCCCACTGGTAGATCGCCAACAGGCAGACAACAACCTGCACAAACCCGACCATGACGCCATTAAGAGCCGGTCCGCTATCCCACCAGTGGTGTCCCGAAATCGCTTGCGAAGTCGCGTTGAACTGGTGCACGAGCACGGCACCAGTCAAGAGCGTCAATCCGCTGAACCCGACGCCAAACACGATTCGACGGCCCCAGGTCTTCCGATCCCACATCCGGTCGTGCGCGACCGCCAACTGTTCCAGCTGGTCGCGCGTGGCCGGCCCGATCGCAGATACGAAATGCAGATCGCGTTTCATCGTCACTCAACCTCCTCCGCCGGCGCGGCCTCTGCCTCGGGCTTGCGGTCCCGCTTGCCCTTGCGACGTGCCTGGAACAGCTGCATGCGCAGATCCGTATCGCCATGCGCGTCACGCGTGCATTCTTCCCAGATCGCGACGTTGTCGAGACTGCTGGAAAGGACCGCAATCTCGTCGTTCATGCCGGCCAGGTCCAGCGTCGCGAACGCAGACTGGTTGCTCTGCTTGATCAGGAACGTGCGCGATTCCTTCGACAGGGCCTTGAGTGTCCGGAACTCACGATCGGTCAGGTTCAGAAGCTTGTAACCGTCCGGCGTTGCGTCCGGGTTCGGCAGGTAGATCTTCGTGGCCGTGAGGTCTCGAATCTCGGCGAACACCGGACACTGAATCGCGTCCTCCGGCGATTGCGAATCCAGGATCAGGAATTCGTCCGCCTTCCGGCCGGTCTTCAACGACTTGCGGATCAGCTCCTGCGTGGTCGGATAGCTGGCCGGCAGCCAGAACTCCGCGATCACCGTCGCAAGCAGGCCGCCCTTGCGCTGCATCTGCTCTTTCAGGTACAGCAGGTGTGCGAGCACCGGCTCCGTGGCGGCATAGCCCTTCTTCAGGAAGTCCGTCACGTCAAAGCCAATACGACGCACATCGGCGATGTTGGTCAGCGCGCTCGGTTCGTTGTCCAGCGCCCACGCGAATCGACCGTTAGTTGCGTGACACCATTGGCTCAAACGCAGCCACAGGCTGTTTTCTTCGCCGGTATCCGGGATCGACTCCATCAAGCGGCTGAAGGTCTTGTGTTCGATGTTGTCCAGCGACATGACCGTGTCGACCGCATGCTTGATCTGGCGCTGATCGTCCGCGCTCAGCTTGCCGTTCTCGTCGCGGCAGCATGCACCGACCAGGTCGTAAAGATGCGCGCGGTTGCGCTTCGTATCGGGCAGGCCGAGCGGCGCAAGACCGGTCGGCTCACCTTCGCGCAGCGTGTAGTAGATGGCGCCCATCTCCTCGAGGAAGATTCGCAGGCCTTGGTCGAGATCGAGCGCGAAAATCTTCGGGTCGAACCGCTCGAGAAAGGCAAGCAGCATCGTCTCGAGCGTCGTCTTGCCTGTGCCGGTCGAGCCGAGAATCAAGGTGTGGCCGGCAACCTTCTCGCCGACGCTGTTTTCGTCGAGGCGCGACGCGTGGCAGTTCAAGCTGAACAAACTTTTCGCAACCGTCTGCACCGGCATGAGCGCCGAGCCGTCACCGAGCGGATTGCCGCGAGCCTTGCCCGCCGAATACGTATGCATCGAAAACGACGACGCGAGGTTGCGGGTCGACTTCGGCATTGGCCGTGGCTTCGTCTTGAAGCCGGGCACCTGGCTCATATACGTGTACGGTGCCGAGGCAGTTGCCTTCACGAACTTGAAGCCACAATCGTTCAGCGCACGGCTCGTCACATATGCACCGTTGCTGATCGCCGCTTCCGCCGTGTCGCCATACACGATCAGCGCACCGTGATAGTCGCCGAATGCGAGATCGCGCCCGGCGATCAGCGCGAGCGCATCCTTCAGCTCGTCGATCTGGTGCGTGGCCTTGTCTTCGACGGACTCCAGGTTGTTGATCTGCGCCTGAATCGCGTCCATCGCGTCGGCGGTGCTCAGGCAGCCAAAGCTCTGCGTGAACGTGAACTCGACCGGCAACGTCAGCAACGGATTCGTTTGCCCCCATCCAGCCTTCGGGAAATCCTTCAGGTCGTAGCAGGTCGCAAAGCGAGTCGAGCGGTCCGTGCGGATCTCGACCGTGTCGTAATGAAAATGCAGATGCGACGTCGGAATCAGATCGCGCCCTGTTGCCTGCGTAACCGGCACGCGCTCATCGATCCCGTTCACCAGCTCGCCGATGAACTGATACGGTTCCGAGAACAGGATTCCGTTGTGCTCGTATGTTTCGAGCGGCTGCGGATCGTAGGCGATCAGCGACTTCGTCAACGACTCGCCCAGTTCCTCGAGCTCACGCACCGACTCGTCCAGGTCGTCGCCCTGCAGGATCGCGCTGATGTAGAAACTGTTCTCGTAATGATGGTGCTTACGGAAACGCTGCAGGTACTTGTCGACGGCCTGCTGGATGAACGGGTTGTAGAAGCGGTACTCGTCGCCGAACGACACGCGACGCCGGCGGAACGTGCTCCACAGCGACAGGCGATTGCCCTTTTCCAGTGTCATCGCGGCCAGCTGGCGATTCCAACTGTCGTAGCGCGCCTCGATCTCGCCGCGGCTGACCGATTCGAACGGCACGCCGTTCACGCGCAGCACCATCATCGCACCGCCGTTGTCGATGCTCGTCGTGGTCACCGACACCGGGCGACCAATACGCGGCAGCTTATCTTCAGCGCCCGCGACGAGTCGATTCAGATCGTTCGTTACGCGCATGCTTCGTCTCCTGCAGCCCCGGTATCGGGCTGCCCCTTAACGAGGCCAAACTCCGTCTCGGTCAGGCGCAGCATGTCGTAAAGCGCGGCGCTGGTACTCTTACCCGCGCCGGTGGTGCCTATGACCATCGTGTGGCCCAGCTCGACCGGCCACACACTTGCGGCACCGCCGGCGTGCGGGATGGTATGGCGGTTACTCATCGTTATCCTCCTGTACCTGCGTAAGCAGGCTTTGACGCAGCGCCTCGAAGCGCTCCAGATCCTTGCCACGCGCGAACGAGCGTGTGTAGACGCCGACGTCACGGCCATAACGCATCGGCGCAAGCGTGTAGGTTTTGCCGAATACCGACACGCGTCGGCGATCGAACCAGCAGCGGAACTCCAGCCAGAACAGGCGCAGCGCCTGGTCGTCGGTTTCGCAGACGAACCGGAAGAACATGAAGATCGGCACGCCGGCCGAGCCGATCAACAGGCCGCCTGGACCGAGCACGAAGCCGCCGATCATGCTGGCGATCAGCGAGGTGCACCCGATGATCAGCGCCGGAAACATTGGGACGCCCCCGATCATCGCGACACGGTTCAGGCCCGCATAGGACGGATACAGCGTGCGTTCATCTTCCATGTCGATCAGCCGAACAGCCCAAATGCCCAGCCAGCCAGCACGAGCGCGGAGCCGACGCCCGCCACCTTCGCGATGCCGCCGCCGAAATCGTGAATCCAGTCCGCTTTGTTGCTCCAGCACTGCACACCTTGCCAAACCAGGTAGGCGCCAGCACCGATACCAGCAAGGCTATAAAACCAGGTTGTGAAGGTACTGACGGCTTGCGTGCCGGCATTCAGGCCGCCTCCGGCGTATGCAGCGTGCGCGGCTACCGACATGACAACGCCGGCCGCAACGCGGCGGGCGGCACTCCCGCGTTGCGGCGCAGCTCCGTCGACCAACGCCGGCACTACGACACTCGGACGCAGCGTTGCCGCGACTCGGTTCAGTGTGGTTTTAGGGAAACTCATCTTCATCGGATGCTCCGTTAAAAATCGCCCAGGGCGTCCCAGGCGGGGTGATGGTCTGTCTCGCGGCCACGATCGGCCCCGGTTGTAGATGAATCGTCGGCCCGTCGCAGGCGCGCCGGCCGCGCTGCGCCACGCGAAGCTGGTGCCGCACCGTCCGGTACGACTGCGATCGGTGGCACGACCGTCGCACTGGCGCCGACGCTCGTTGCGTTCGCGGCCACGCGCTGCACGTAACTCGTGCCGCCGAAATCCCGTTTGAAGCCTCGTGTGAAGTTGCCGCTGTAGTAGCAGCTGAGCGCCGCACGCACCGCGTCTTGCGGCACGCGACCACCGGCCGTTGCACGCGTGTAGCAGTCGGCGAGGATGGCGCCGCCGGCGCGCAGATTCGCGCACGGGTCGAACACGGTTTCGGACGTGAGCCCGTAGATGCGAAGGTTCGCGCGGTTGACTTGCGCGAGGCCCATGCTGTAATTCCAGCCGGCCGCCTCGAGCGCACGCGCGGTTGCCACCGCCTCATCGCGCGAACGCGGCTGACGCGCGAGACGGCCCCCAACCACGCCGATCGCATACGGGTTGAAACCAGATTCCGTCTTGACGACCGCCTGCAGGGTGGTCGGATGCACGGACGGCGCACACTGTTGCGCCAGCGTCGCGAAGTCGACGGGCATCATGCGCGCTCACCGATCACGAGCAGTTTCGCCAAGGAATGTTTGAAGATCTTGCGCATATCTCACCACTCCGCGTCATCGCGCGGCCAACCGCGCTTCCACATCAAGAATGCGATCGCAAACCAACCGCACGCCACCAGGCCAGCGCCGACCAGGTCGTTGATCGACCGCCGTTCGATCAGCCAGTACACGGCGCCAAACATCGCCGTCGCGACGATGAAGATCAGCAACGCCCGCACGCTTGCTCGAATCAATCCGAAAATCCTGTTCATTGCATGGCCCTCTCTCTGTTGTTAGATCCAGCCGCCCATCGCGAAACCGCCCCGCGGTTTCTTGCGCTTCGGCGCGAGATTCGGTGTGCCGTTCGCATCGGGATATGACGCCTTGCATGGCTGCTCGGCCTTGTAGTTCGAGCACCCCCAAAAGGGGCCGTCCTGTCCGTTGATCCGACGCAAGTGGCCGGTCTTGCATACCGGGCACGGCTTCGCGCCCGGCAGTTGCATGGGGGCCTCCGCGATCACTCCGACAATCCGCGTAACCATCCTTTCGCTACGCTGCATGAACGCGTCGAACGTCATTTCGCCGGCGGCCACTGCGTCGAGCGCGATCTTGAACATGCCGGCAACCGTCGGATCCTTGACCGGCTCCGGCAATGCGGCGAGCAGCGCGCGAGCGGTCGGGCTCGTCATGAAACGGGTCTTGGAACCCTTCACCGGAACCAGGAAACCTCGTTCGCGATGCTCCGCAATGATTCCGGCGCGTGTCGCGCCCGTGCCGATCCCGTTGCCCACTTTCAAGCGCGCCTTGGCGGCCGGATCGTCCGTGTACTTGTGCAGGTCGATCATGGCGTCGATCAACGTCGCCTCATCGAACCGCGCGGGCGGCCGCGTTTCTTTCGCCTGCAGATCAACGTCGATCACCAGCAGCTGGTCACCCACCGCTAGCTCCGGCAACATCTGCACGTCATCACCGGTTTCAGGCTCGGACGGCTTCAGCACCGCAAGCCAACCGCTAGAAACGGGCGTGCGACCGCCCGCGATCAGGCGATTGCCGGCGGATTCAACTTCGATCGACGTCTGCATAAACGTCGCGGCCGAATAGAACTGCACCAGGTAGTAGCGGACGATCAAGTCATAGACCTGGTGCTGGAGCGGCGTCAGCGTGCTCAGGTCCGCTCGGCGGGTCGTCGGCACGATTCCGTGGTGCGGGTTGCCCTCCATCTTCTTGTCATCGAATGCGCGCGAGCGCAGCGTCGGATCCGCGCGATCGACGAGCGGGGCGAGATCCGCGCGGTTCGCGGCGAGCGCAGCCAGCACGTCGGGTGCCTCGCCGTGCTGCGCTTCGGCCAGATAGCGGTTCTCGGTACGCGGATAGGTCGTAAGCTTGTAGCGGTCGTAAAGCTCCTGGGCGGCTTCCAGCACCTCGGCCGCCGTGCAGCCGAAGCGACGACACGCCTCCACCGTCAGCTCGTTCAGCGACAGCGGGAGCGGCGCCAGATCGCGCGCCGGCTTGCGCTCGAATGCGCTCACCGACGCCGGCGCATTGGTCAGGCTTTGCGCGAGCGCAGCGGCGACGTCGGAATCGACTAGCCGGCCGTCCTCGTCCAGGCCTGGTTGATCGTCTGCGGCCCGCCATTTGGCTGTAAATGCCCCCTTCGCGTGCTGCAGCTGCGCGGACAACAGGAAATACGACGTCGCCGTGAAGCGCTCGATCTTGTCGTCGCGCTCGAACACAATCTGCAGCACGGGTGTTTGCACACTACCGACGCTCAGCAACGCATCGAAGCCAAGCGATTGGGCACGACAGGTCGCGGCACGCGTGAAATTCAAACCGAACAGCCAGTCGTATCGGCTACGCGCAAGCGCCCAGCGATGCCACGCACGGAATTGCGACTCGTCGTTGTCGCGCAGATTCGCGAGCGCCTTGCGGATCTCGTTCGGGTTGTTGTTGTTCACCAGCAGCCGCTTGACCGGCAACGTGTTGCCTAGGTATTCCAGCACCTCGTCGACCAACAATTGGCCCTCGGCATCCGGGTCGCCCAAATGCACAACCTCGTCCACGTTGGCAAGCAACTGGCGAATCGCGTCCAGAATCGGCGCATGCTCCTCTTGCGGCTCCAGAACCCACGTCGGCGGGACGACAGGCAGATCGCTCGCGCGCCAGATCTTCTTGCCATTCCGGTTGAGCGGAACATCGTCCGGCAGATAGAAATCGGGCATCGCCTGGGCCAGGATGTGCCCCTTCAGCGGCACGAAGAAGTCGTCGCCAACCTTGTAGGCCACACCATTGCGCAACGGGCGACCGTCGAGCACTGCCATCACGTCCTTGGCAAGAGACGGCTTCTCGGCGATGTACAGGCGCGCCATGCTTATCGCTCCTCCGATCTGGTCACGCACGCGCGCACATAGCCCCCATGCGGCAGGTCATTCTTCGGTTGATCGAAAAAACGACGCGTGCTCAGCGAGTCCTGCGTATGAAACGCATTGGGGTGCGCCACACGCAGGACTTCGGTCAGCGCATCGACGGCATCCGCGCCTTCGAACGACGCATTTAGGAGTGCTTGTTGTTCTACGGTGGTCAGTGACATGGCTTGGTCCTCCGGGAGGATCAGTCAGTGACGGTTGCCGAGCCCGAACCAGGGCGACGGCGAGCCGTTGTTCCCGATGCCGCTACGGTTGTTCTCTTGGTCGTCGATCCAGCGCTTCGCGCTTTCGGCGGGATCGTAGAAGGGGGTGGTCGAGCCGCCGCCGAAGTATTCGGTGCGCGAACTGGATTTCGTGCCGAGGCCGCCGACGATGTTCCACCAGACACGCGTAAAGACCTGACCGTTGAGCTTGACCTGGATAACGCTGTGGGCGCGGCAAGCTGGCCCGTAGAGGTTGCTGTAGTACATCAGGTCATACGGGCAGAATGAGCCGCTGGCACCACTGTTGCCCCCGGTGATCGTGGTCGACTTCACCAGTTGAACAACATCGTCCGGAATGGCGCGACGAAACTCCTCGGGCAGAGCGTCCCAGCTTTCCATCAGGTTGCAGGTCGGGAACGGGTGGCCATGGCTGAGTTCGTCCCAGAGCTTTTCGATGGGAGGCACACATTCGCCCTCGTGCTCGGGGCCGCGGGGGTCAGAGAGACACAGCATGACCTGACAGCCCCAGCCGTCAGCGCGCGCTGGCGCGGCGGGCGCGAGCAGTGCGGCCGCAACAGCGAACGCGTGCAGGTTTACCTTGGTCGCGCGACGGGACCAATGCGCTACAATGGGCGTAGCCATTCCTGTTTTCCTCACAGTTACTGCGTAATGGTCAGGTTGATGTCAGTGCGCCAACACCGACATCAACCGCTTCAAGCACTCCCTCCGTTCTCGGAGTCGTTCGCCGTCTCTGTTTTCGCCAAATCGGCGGCCATCAACTTTTTCAGTTCGCTCACGAGTTGCGCATTCTTGGATCGCCCCTCGACCTTAGCCCGTGACTTGAGCCATCGGTCGACCTCTACCGGCAATCGACATTGCGACCGCACTACATCCTCCATGAAATTAGTCACTCCGAGTGATGTTTTGCGTCACTATACGATGGTGTCTGCGTAGTGTCAAATACTCCACCTATGGATGACACTTACCGCTCCCAATTCCGACTCCCGTGGTCCGTCTACCTTCAGCTCAAAGAGGCGGCCCAGGAAAGCGGCCGCTCTTTGAATGGTGAGCTAGTTGCTCAACTTAGCGCCTCTCTGGCCCGTAAATCGGGCGAGCCCGCGAAGCCAGCCCCGCTAAGCACGGAGCAACTGGCGAAGGTGCTACAGCAAATCTCGTTGCCAAATCTTTTGACCGTCAATGAGCTTGAAACTGTTGCGAAGCGTCTCCAGAAACTTCTGGATAGTGACACCTAGTCGACTTGCCTGGTAGGCGCGCTGCGCAGTGCCGCGTGCACTGTCTGCGCAAACATGATCGCGTGCTCGCCATCACCATGCAGGCATAAGGTCTGAGGCGATAGCCTGATTCGATTCCCATCACGCGCTCGCACCGTACCCGTTTCTATCAAATCACTCACTCGGCGAGTCACTTCGTTGACGTCATGGATGACTGCGCCGGGTTCGGCCCTCGGCAGCAAGCGTCCATCGGCCGCATAGCCACGATCCGCGAAGGCCTCGTCACAGGCGTGCATGCCGAGCTCGCGGGCGAGGCGAACAAGCTGGCCACCCGCCAACCCGTAAATCACCAGCGACGGATCCAGGTCGCGCACGGAGCAAACGATTGCTCGGCAGACCGCGATGCTCTTTTCCGCGTCGTTGTATAGCGCCCCGTGGGGCTTTACGTGTGCCACACGTCCCCCGAACGCACGCACAATTCCATCCAGTGCACCGATCTGATACTGCACGCCCGCGTAAATCTCTTCGTATGTCAGTTCCATCGATCGGCGGCCGAAGTGCTCTCGATCCGGGTAGCCCGGATGCGCACCCACCGCGATTCCGCGCTTCAGTGCCGCTTTTACGACGGTCCTCATCGTCAACGGATCGCCCGCATGCCAACCGCACGCAATGTTCACTGACGTCGCGTAGTCGAGCAATTCGAGGTCATTGCCGCTCCCCTCTCCAAGGTCGACGTTCAAATCAATCTTGCGCATTGGACTGCCCCTCTTGATCAAATCGATTGCAGTGCTTATGAATACGCAATGCACCATCACCGATGTACACGTTGTCGTACTCGCATCGAGAACCGCCGTTTTCGACGGTGAGAGTGGTCAGCGAAGACGAATTTGAAGCTCCACCCGTCCCAACAATGACGGCGAGGACATAACCTACAGCGACCACGATCAGGGTGATCGCACTCTTTCTCGCTGAATTCATCGGGTCACCTCTGTATCAGCAACAGCCGCACAAGCTCGGCATGCCCGAGGTTGGCACGCCCGGAACCGCGCCAACATCTGCGCCGTTTCATAGTCGCTCAACAACGAGTCGCGACTATCGTCCTTAGCGGCGCGAGAAATCGCATCGAGAAGTTCTCGGGGCGCGGGATCACGAACGGTTACACCGCTAGCGGCCATGCCTTCGTAGTTCTGGCGCACACGCTCAGGCAACCGCTCCCATGCGTGTTTTTCAGTTTGCTGGCCGGCAGCAAAGATTACGGCGCGTTGGTGCTGCGATAGTCCGTCGAGAAAGTGCCTATTGGCAACGAGAAACGAAACCGGATACGCGTAGCCGAGAGCGGTGAAATTTGGCAAAACTTCGGCGTATGCTCGACCGGCAGCACCATCACCGGACGACATTACCGCATCAACTCCGCCGGCTTTTATTTGGTCGAGCGCTTCCTGAATCGGCAGAAAAACCACGTCGGCGCCGAGCATTTGCATCACCCGCCGAGACGATTCATCGTATGTGCGGATCCTCATGCCAACCAAGTCCGACGGCGAACCGATCGCTGTTCGCGACCAGATTCCAGTCGGTGGCCACGGTATCACCGCAAGGAGGACAAGATCTCGGTGTGCGAGGGCAGCCCGGTAGGCCGGTTTAGCCACTCGCGACATCTCGCGCGCCTCGGCAATGGAATTCACCTCATATGGCCGAATCGACAACGCCAAGATTGCGTCGCGGGAAGCCAAGTCGCCGGCGAAAAGCACACCGAATGGTTGTCGGCTGATCCGCTCCTGAACCCCAGCAACCCCATGTTTATCGGTGAAATGGGGAATGGCACGGGTAGTGTCCTTGCCCGCCTCGTTCAGCAGGCGCGCGAAATCCTCGGCCGCCTGCCCTGAAACGGTGTCAGCTGGGTAAGCCGTCGCAATGGACCACTCGGGCCTCGGCGCCCCCCGCGCAACGTCGATCGAACTCGCCATTGGCGCAACGATCGCTAACAGCAGGCCCGCCAACCCCTGGGCCGTCACTATCCAGGCTCTCTTTCCTTTCGGCATTCCGCCGCTCCGTATTCGCTCGAAACCTCACGGAATGAAGCGTAACGGACGGTAAGAGGTAATGGCTATATCACTGTTTTTCATGATTTTAGACGCCTTTATGTCTTATCAATCAACTTGATCGATCAGACCAGCGTCGGACGCCATGCGAGCACAGGCGCGAATATCGTCGCGACCCATCTTGATTTTGATCGACTTGTAAAGTCGGTATATCTGTCGCTGGGTCAGTGCAAGATCTGCGGCAGCATGTGTGGCGTCCCCCCCTCGCCGAATCCACTGCAGGACGATTCGCTCGGCGTCGCTTAACTGATACCGCGACGCTGCCACCCGCCGAAACCGGATCGCGGGCCAGTCCAGCAGTTCTTCGGCGAGGCCCCGCAGTTCGCGCTGGCCTTGCCAAATCGTATCTTCACCGGCTGGCCGCGCCTCGCTTGAGCTGACGTGCAAGAGGCCAAATACCTTCCCCTCATCCGAACCGCGATTTGCCGGTAGAAACACGTTGCTTCGCAACCCATATAGGGCGGCCTCGCGCGCGAACCACGGCCCGTTCGAGCTACCGAAGGATTCGAAGCCACGCGCGGGCATAACGTTGCTTCGCGCATATTCCAAAACGGGATCCGTAACCACACGGCGCTCGTATACCTGCAGCCAACTAGGCGGACAAGCTGCCAGAATGACGTGGGTGTCGATCACTGCGCCGCCGACCGGGGAATTTGTCGACATAGACAACCAGTGGAACAGCGCGTGAGTGCCGCCACGTGTTGCACAGACCGTACGCATCAGAGTCAGTACATCCAGTTCGCTGTTGCAATCGGCGACGCTCGCAATAGCGCGGACGCTCGGCTTGCGATGCGAGCGTCGCTCCACAGAGTCAACGATTGAACGGTAGTGCGGAGCCAGCACCTCATTGTATGGATCGTTTTCCAGAAACTCGGTTAATTGGGCACGATCGGATCCGTCGAATAGCAGCACGACGACGGTTCCATCGCGTCTCGTATGGATTCGCTGCAGCAATACTCCGCGTTCACGGCCATCGACCAATCTCAGCGCAATCGAGCCATCCCGCACTGGTATTTCGGGAACGGAACCAACATGTTCGCTGGTATCGCCGAACAACTGATGAAGCTCACGATTCATGACCCCGTGGCTCCACCAAGTTGTTCGGAACTTCGACGAACTCTTCTGCGGAGAAGAGACTCCCATATACCACTACATTTGGAAAGCCCTTAAGCCGGGATAGCTGTTCCAGGCTACTCACGCCGGCAACTTGAATTTTCAGCCCGAGTTCAGCACACGTTGTCAAAATGCCGCTAAGCATCGACTCCGCAACTTTATCCTCCGCCGCTGCGGCCAGCAGCTGTCCTCCGACCTCGACACCAGCAAGCGGCAACAAACGAACGATGGAGATTGACCAATCATCGCCCGTTATATTCGCTGCATAGATCTCTACCCCCCGCTCGCGAAGCTGCCTCAGCGTCTGGATTGCACGCGGGTGCCCAATGAGATCGCCGGGTTGAGAAATGCCAAGGCGCAGGCGATGGCTATCGAACGCGTGCGTCGCCTCGATGTACGCAAGAAGCTGATCCAGGTCGCCCTGAAGGACGACAGCCGCAGGGATCGCCGCATACGTCGGGATTTGAATGTTCGTGTCGCGAGTACATACTTCGTTCAGCTGGTAGGTTCCCAATCGGAACAGGAGATCATGCCTATCAGCAAGCTCGTGGAGCTGCACCTCCTCACGCACATCGTCAACTGATCTCGGCCACGTCAACGACGCGCGCAGCGCAATCAACCGACGGAATTCCGCCTCGACAATCGGTTCATATCGAATCACCAGTGCCCGGCGCTCCATTGCCTGCAACAGCTCCCGAAAATCGTCATCGTCGAGATCTAGCCGATGCGCCATCGCGTCTGTATAGATCCGCACCTCGCTCTCGCCGGAGTTAGCGGCCGCGCTCTTTGCCTCGGCCATTGCACGGTTTGCGTTCCGCCATAAGTCTGCCCCGGCTGTCGGCGACAACTCGAGCGACGCTATGCCAATGGAAACCTTCATCAAATAGGTGTGGCCGCGCAAACCGAACGCCATCGAAAAGGCTTCGACGATAAGCCGGGCCGTCCCGAACGCCTTCGACAATGCATCGTGATCTTGAATCAGCAAGCTGAACTCATCACCACCAACGCGCGCTACCCGTATGCTGTCAGCAGCAACACCTCGCAGTCGATCGGCAACAAGCCTCAGCAACGCATCGCCGGCGTCCTGACCAAGCAAGTCATTCACTCGACCGAAATCACGCAAATCTAGAGTGACCAAGGCGATTGAATTGGCCGCGACTGGGACGTGCGCGCAGTGCGCATCAATCGCGTCCCGAAAACTACGTCGATTTTCCAACTCGGTCAGAGGATCCGTTTCCGCTGCCTTGCGCATTTCCTCCTCGGCGTGGATCAGTTTGCTTGCATGGCGCACCGCCAAGAGCGTTGCTACCGAAACGATCATCAAGAGAAGTGCCAGACAGGCCACGTATGCGCCCAGATGCCCGCGAAATGGCAGCATTGCTTCGTCCTTCGACAATGCCACAGCTGCAATCACCGGATATCCGTCGACATGGGCGTAGGCAAAGATCCTCGTTGACCGATCGACTGGATCGGTCAGTTCACCAGATCGGACATCTGAATTGTCGAGGTACGTAGAGAAACTTGGACCTGTAGCCGTGGCAGGCGCGCCAGGTTGCGAGCGCGCAAGCAAAGTACCATTGCCGAGGAATGCGGCCAACGCTCCATGTTCGCCAACGTTTGCGCGACTAAGAAAGCCTTGGGACAGGTATTCCGGGTGCTCGGATGTCACGACTACGCCGGCAAAGCCGCCGTCGGTCTTGACCAAACGTCGGCTGAATTGGATTGTCACGTCACCGGAGACTCGCCCCTTTACTGGCGCCCCGATGTACAAGGCCGCATCAGAATTATTCTTGTGGAAAACAAAATGCGGGCGATCGCTAACATAGATCGGCTTGCTTAGAGCGTGAGGCCAGGTTTGCAGCACCTTGCCGTCTGCCCCGACAAGAGTGATCTGTGCGGCGGAGTCCGGAGTAATGGCAGCCCCATCAATGAGCGATCGCAGATCGAATGCCGCAGGTGCCCGATCATACTCATATCGAATCACCCCAGTAAGCGCGTCGGCATTCGCCAGCACTTTCTCCAGGTGCACGGCATACGATTTGGCAACGATCTCAGCAGATCGTCGCGCAGCAGCGTACGTACTCCGCCATTCATTGAATGCAGCGGCAACTACTGCGATGCAAAGCACGACGCATAACAACGAGCCTATGCTCAAAATTCGACGACGAATCAAGGCCTGACGTCGTTCAATAGCGTTCGCCACTTTATCCTCCGACAATTTCTAGCCGCCACTATAACTGACCGGCGACGGCGATGGACTCAATGCGCTACTCTTGCGAAAACGGGAAATTGATGGGGTCGATGATGTGCTATTCCGCCAAGATCCAAGCCAACTACCGAGAGTACGTGCGCCTCTACGGCGCGGACATGGACATCGAGACGTTCCGCCGCCTGTTCTTCGCGCGGGCGGCCGGGAGCGATATCAAGATCCCGAAAGCGGTCGAAGCCGCGTTCTCCGGTGTCGACGACGAAATCTCAGCCGCGATCGCCGCGTATCGAATTCAGCGAGCACGAAAGCTGGAGACGGATCTGTTCGAGCAGCGCACTCGGCTCGCCGCGGCAGAGAAGAAGCTCGCCGTGAAGATTACGAAGAAGGCCAGCGAGGACGTCCGGATCGCCACGGACAAGATCGATGCGGCAACGCGCGGGCTCGACGACCTTCGCCGGCAGGACCTGCAGGAGCGTGATTCGCGGATCTTCCCCGGGTGGTATGCGCCCGTGCTGATCGAGCTCGACGGCAAGCGCCTGGTCGTGCCGATGCGGTATCGATGCCGTATTCCGGGCTGGACCGAAGCGGACGAGAAGCAAAAGAACGGAAGCTATAACGCGCGGGCGGACTCGCTCAGTACCGCCTGGCGGAAGGTTTTCGGCTTCACGCATGGCCTCGTGCTCGTCGACACTTTTTTCGAAAACGTGAAGCGCGACGGCCAGAACGTCGTGCTGCGCTTCGATCCAACGCCGCCACAGCAGATGCAGGTCGCCTGCTTGTGGACGCGCACCGAGATCCCGGGCGGCGACGACCTATGGTCGTTCGCGGCGATCACCGACGACCCACCGCCGGAAGTGGCGGCAGCTGGCCACGACAGGTGTATCGTCCCCATTAAATCCTCGAACGTCGACGCCTGGCTCGCGCCTGACCCATCCCGGCGTGCGCAGCTGCGCGAGATCCTCGCCGACCACGAACGGCCGTACTACGAGCACCAGCTCGCAGCGTAACCGGGGGGTTGGAGGGACGGTAATCTCTGGCATATACTGTATAAACATACAGTGTTTGCGTAACCGACCCCATGCATCCCGCCCTCGCCCATCCCGAAGCAATTCACCCAAGCCTGTGGCGAGCCAGCCAGCTGGCGCGCTCGAGCGCGCGCGGCGTCGACACGGGCCATCCGGAACTGACGGCCGAACTCCCGGGCGGTGGCTGGCCGGCCGGAACGCTGGTCGAGCTACTCACGCCGCAGCCTGGCATCGGCGAGCTCCGGCTGCTGGTGCCGGTGCTCGCGCGCGCGGCCGGCAAACCGGTCATCCTGATCCAGCCACCGCATGCGCTGCAACCGCTCGCGCTCGCGTATTGGGGCATCGATCCGTCCGGGTTCGTGACGCTGCCGGCGCCGCGCACGGCCGACGCGCTGTGGGCCGCCGAACAGGCGCTGCGTGCTGGCACGTGCGCCGCCGTGCTGCTCTGGCAGTCGCACGTGCGCGCGGACGCGTTGCGGCGGCTCAATCTGGCCGCGCAGAGCGGCCAGGCGTTGTTCTATCTCTTCCGGCCGGTGGCCGCCGCGCGCGACGCGTCGCCGGCACCCTTGCGGCTCGCGCTGACACCAAAGCGGGACGGCGTCGACGTCACGTTCGTGAAGCGCCGCGGGCCGGCACGCGATACGCCGCTGTTCGTCCCCTTGTCCCCCTCGCCGATTTTGTTGAACCGCCATGCAAGTCTGGATCGGCGTGCATCTGCCGCACCTCAACCTCGAAGTGTTCCGGCCGCGATCGCCGGCGCCGTCGCCTAACGATGCGCGCGGACTCGTCGTGCTCGAGGGCGGCCGTGTCGTGGCGCTCGATCGCGCCGCGCGCGCGCTCGACCACGACGCGTCCGCGCGCACCGTGAGGCGATCGGCGG
>NZ_VWWG01000413.1:0-483 GCF_011753085.1 Burkholderia sp. Tr-862 | reverse complement strand
ACGGATGACGGCGCGTTCATGCGCGAGCTCCTGTCGGATCATGGGGGCGGCCGTTCGCGGCCGCGGCGCGCGGCGCGAGAATCGCCGCGAACGCCAGCGCGAGCATCGCGCCGGGGCCGACGGTCAGCCCAAAGGTTTCGAGCAGCGGCACGCGCGACAGCGCGAGCAGGCCGAAGCCGGCGACCGTCGCGAGGTTCGCGATCAGCAGTGATACGAGCGTGTACGGCGTGACCGGTTGCGCGTCGTCGCGCTTGCAGAAGAACAGCGCATAGTTCGAGCCGACCGCGACGATCAGCAGCATCCCGACGAGGTGCAGGATCGTCAGCGGCACGCCGGCGAGCGCGAAGCCGGCCGTCACCACGAACACGGCCGCGACGAGCGGCGCGAGCGCGCGCACGACGCGGCGCGGCGAGCGCAGCGCGATCAGCAGCAGCACGGCGATCGCCGCGAAACCCGCGAGCGACAGCCGGATGTCCTCGTGCA
>NZ_VWWG01000412.1:0-837 GCF_011753085.1 Burkholderia sp. Tr-862 | reverse complement strand
GGCGGTTGCGTGCCGGCGGGGTTCCTGCCGTCGCTGTCGCTGCGCGCACCGGCCGGCGACGCGCTGGCGCACACCGCGGGCCCCGGCGTGGACGGCGCGTGGCCCGCCCCCGACTGGGTGAAGCAACTGCAGGATCCGCAGCTCGACGAACTGGTGGCGGAGGCGTCGCGGAACAATCCCGATCTGCAGGTCGCGCAGGCGCGGCTGCGGATCGCGCAGGCGCAGCTTCAGCAATTCGATTCGCTGACCGGGCTGACCGGCACGGCCGGCGCGACGGTCAGCCGCGCGCGGATGCCGAAGCCGGGCGACAACGTCGCCGACGTGACGGTCGGCGGCTATCGCGTGCCGGTCGAGATCTTCGGCGATCCGAATGTATCGCCGTCGTCGGTGTTCGTCGGGCTGAACTACCAGCTCGACCTGTGGGGCAAGAACCGCGCGGCGACGAAGAGCCTGATGTCGCTGCGCGACGCGACCGGCGTCGAGGCCGAGCAGGTTCGGCTCACGCTCGCGGTCGCGATCGTCACCGTGTATTGCCAGCTCGACCAGGCGTACGCGGTGCGCGACCTGCTGCAGCAGAAGCTGAAGATCAGCCAGCGTGTGACGGCCGTGCTGCGCGAGCGCACCGCGCGCGGCCTCGACAACGCGTACGACGCGAGCGACGCGTCGATCAAGCGCAGCCGCCTGCTCGAACAGATGGCGCTGAACGACGAGCAGATCAAGCTCGCGCAATTGCAGCTCGGCGTGCTGTCCGGTCGCGGGCCCGAGCGTGGGCTCTCGCTGCAGCGGCCGCGCGTCGGCGCCTTCCCCGGCGGCGCGCTGCCCGCGCGGCTGCCGGCC
>NZ_VWWG01000411.1:0-686 GCF_011753085.1 Burkholderia sp. Tr-862 | reverse complement strand
CGCGCAGCGCGACGCCCAGCCACACGAGGCCCGCCGCCGCGAGCAAGAGCCCGAGCCCCGAGATCACGCCGGCCGACAGCCGGCGCGTGAGCATCGCCGCGACGAACGGCACGACGAGCATCGGCGCGGAGATCGCGAGCATCAGCCAGCCCGTGTCGATCTCGCTGAAACCGTCGATGCCGATGAAGCGCAGCGGCAGCACGACGAGCAGCACGATGTAGCAGCAGCAGGTCGACACCGGCAGCACCTGCACGCCGACGAAGCGCGGAATCCGGAACAGCGACAGGTCGAGCATCGGCCGCGCGACGCGCGTCTCGATCGCGACGAACGCGCATGCGCCAAGCGCCGCGCCCGCCAGCAGCGCGACGACGAGCGGATGCGTCCAGCCGCGCGCGGGCGCCTCGATCACGCCGAACGTGAACAGCGTGAGCGCGGCGGTGAACGCGGTCGTGCCTGGCCAGTCGAGCCCCGTCGCGTGCGGATCGCGCGATTCGTGCATGCGCGGCAGCCCGAACGCGAGCGACAGCGCGCCGGCCGCCGCGCCCGTGACGAAGATCGCGCGCCAGCCGTAGTGCGCGATCAGGCCGCCGGCGAGCACGGGCCCGAATGCGAGCCCGATCCCGAACGTCGTGCCGAGCAGGCTGAACGCACGCGTGCGCGCCGCGCCGTCGAACTCCTGCGCGAGA
>NZ_VWWG01000410.1:0-815 GCF_011753085.1 Burkholderia sp. Tr-862 | reverse complement strand
CGCCGCGCGTCAGCGCGCGATCGATGTCGGCGACGCCGCGTGCGTCGGGCCGCGCCTTCGCATGCGCGGCAATGCGCGCGTGCACCGGCACGAACGGCTCGGCTTCGGCCGCGCCTGCCGGTGCGTTCCACGCGAAGAGTTGCGCGAGTTCGTCGGCCGGCAGCCAGTCGAGATCGCCGATCGGCAAATCGGGACGAGCGAGCGCGTCGCCGAGCAGCGTGACGAAGCGTGCGGCGAGCCGCTCAATCGCGTCGGCATCGAACAGGTCGAGCGCGTAGATGAACGCAGCGTCGAACGTGCCGTCGGGCGTCGCCTCGACGGCAAGCGTCAGGTCGAATTTCGCGGACGGCGTGCCGGACGGCAGCAATGCGGCCGACGCCGCGCCGAGCGCCGGCAGCGCGCGGCGCTCGCCGTACGCGGCCATCACCTGGAACAGCGGATGGTGGCTGGCGCTGCGCGGCACGCCGAGCGCGTCGACGACCTGCTCGAACGGCACGTCCTGATGCATCTGCGCATCGACGAGCGCCCGCTGCGTGCGCGCGACCAGCGACGAGAAATCGCCGTGTGCCGGCACGTCGACGTCGATCGCGAGCGTGTTGACGAAGAAGCCGATCAGGCCGGCCGTTTCCGCGCGCTCGCGGTTCGCGGCCGGCACGCCGACGCAGATCCGCGCATCGCCGGTCGCACGCGCGAGCAGCGCGTCGAGCGCCGCGAGCAGTACCGCGAACGGCGTTGCGCCCGATGCGGCCGCGAACGCGCGCAGCCGTGCACCGATATGGGCGTCGAGCGAAAACACATGGCGTGCGCCGCGCGCG
>NZ_VWWG01000409.1:0-631 GCF_011753085.1 Burkholderia sp. Tr-862 | reverse complement strand
GGCGGCCGCGCACCGCGCGTTCGTTGCCCGCCGGCTGAGCCCGGGCGGCGCGGCCGACCTGCTGGCGATGAGCGTGTTCGTCGATGCGCTCGAAGCGGACGAGGAGGCGCGATGACGCTGGCGATCCTGTGTTCGGGGCAAGGCGCGCAGCGCGCGGACATGTTCGAGCTGACCGGCGCGCTGCCGCAGGCCGATGCGCTGTTCGCGCACGCCGGCCGGCTCCTCGGCGACGATCCGCGCAACTGGGTGCGGCACGCCGAACCGGACGCGCTGCGCGAGAACCGCGCCGCGCAGATCCTCTGCACGCTGCAGGCGCTCGCGGCGGCCGCGTTGCTCGATACGGTGTGGCCGCGGCGTCGCTGTGTCGCGGGATACAGCGTCGGGGAAGTCGCGTCGTGGAGCGTCGCGGGGATGATCGATCCGCACGACGCGCTGGATCTCGCCGATGCACGGGCGCGCGCCATGGACGCCGCGAGCGGCGGCGATGAACGGATGGCGTTCGTGCGCGGGCTGACGCGCGCGCGGCTCGCGCAGCTGTGCGACGGACGCGAGGCCGCGATCGCGATCGTCAATCCCGGCGACGCGTTCGTGGTGGCCGGGCGGCAGGCCGACGGCGCCGCGGTGGCCGACA
>NZ_VWWG01000408.1:0-720 GCF_011753085.1 Burkholderia sp. Tr-862 | reverse complement strand
CCTGCCGCGCGTCGAGCCGGCCGCCCGGCAGCTTGATCCGGCACAGCCCGCCGTCGGCGGCCGCGACGACGCGCACGAGCCCCGGGCACGCCGACGGGCGCACGACGGGCAACGCAGGAATCGAAACGGGGGCGGAACTCAACGGGATACCGGGGCAGTGTGGCGCCGCGGCCAACGCATCGGTACACCCCGCCCGACGCCGACTGGCACGCACGCACTTTCAGGCCGGCAGGTCTCCTGGCTGACAGGTCGGCGCCGGCTCCCGGCCTTCCCGGTGAAACCAGTGGCATGAGGGGGGAGATCGGCTCGCTGTCTACAGTTGCGGGGGCAGCCACAGCGGCGCGATGCGCGCCCTGTGTTCCCTCTTCGGCCCCGAAGGGCACCGGCGAACGAACGGCCGTAGGATACCCGATTTCACCGGCGCTTCGCGACCGCCGAGCGGCGCCGTGACCGAAGCGAAACGCGGCCCGGCGCGGGCAGCCCCGCAGGTGAAACGCGCGGTGGAACACGGTACCATGCCGACTTTCGCAACGCGGACGGCCGCACCGGCGTCTTCACGGCCGCCGTGCGGCGACTCGATGGAATCGGACGATGGGGAAGGGTGCATGACGGCGTGGCTGACGGTAGTGGGCATCGGCGACGACGGTTACGCGGGGCTCGGACGCAGCGCGCGGCGCGCGCTGCTCGACGCGACGCGGGTCGTCGGCGCGTAGCGGCACA
>NZ_VWWG01000407.1:0-913 GCF_011753085.1 Burkholderia sp. Tr-862 | reverse complement strand
CTCTCCGGCCGGGACAGCGGGCGCTGGCGCAGCCTCCGGCGCCTCGTCCACGCCCGTCGCGCTGCCGAACGACACGCAGTCGACCGAGATCCGCAAGGCGACCCAGGACGCCGCCGCCTACATCCGCGGCCTCGCGCAGCTGCGCGGACGCAATGCCGAATGGGCCGAGCGCGCGGTGCGCGAGGCCGTGAGCCTGTCGGCGAACGAGGCGCGCGCGCAGCATGTCGTCGACCTGATCGCGCAGGACCCAGCCGACCTCGCGCGCCAGCTCGACGGCCGCACCGTGACGACCAGCGCCGGCACGCTGCACCTCGCGACCGCGCATGCGCCGCTCGTCGTGCTCGCGCCCGACTGGCGCAGCCGCTTCCTGTCGATCATCGCCGATCCGAACGTCGCACTGATCCTGCTCACGATCGGCATTTACGGGCTGTTCTTCGAATTCGCGAATCCCGGCTTCGTGCTGCCGGGCCTCGCAGGCACCATCTGCCTGCTGGTCGGGCTGTTCGCGATGCAATTGCTGCCGGTCAGCTATGCGGGCCTGGGGCTCGTGCTGCTCGGTCTCGGCTGCCTCGTCGCCGAGGCGTTCCTGCCGACTTTCGGCGTGCTCGGTTTCGGCGGGATCGTGTCGTTTACGATCGGCGCGCTGATGCTGATCGACACCGACGTGCCCGGCTACGGGATTCCGTGGCCCGTGATCGCGAGCCTGGCGCTCGGCGGCGGGCTGTTCGTCGCCGTCGTATCGAGCGTCGCGCTGCGCGCGCGACGGCGCCCGGTCGTGACGGGCGCCGAGGCGATGCTCGGCAGCATCGGCGAAGTGCTCGACGACGGCCTGCAGCCGGATCAGCCGTATGGCGCCGGCGGCCTCGCGCCGTCGGCCGCCGGCTGGGCGCGCGTGCACGGCGAGCGCTGGCGG
>NZ_VWWG01000406.1:0-635 GCF_011753085.1 Burkholderia sp. Tr-862 | reverse complement strand
GCCGGACTGGCTCTCTCGCGCGCTCGACGAGATCGCGCTGCCGGCCGAGGGCGTCGTGCTGGTCGACACGGCCCGCTATCCGTCGCCGCAGGCCGAGCAGGCGATTCGCCGCGCCGACCTGACGCTCGTCGTCGTGCCGCCCGAACCGGCCGCGTGCGCGACCGTCGCCGCCCGCCTGGACGCGCTGCGTGCCGGCGGCGGCGACCTGCAGATCGTCGTGAACCGGCTGAACCCCGCGCGCGACATGCAGCGCGATGCGCTCGCGATGCTGCGCGCCGTCGTGGGGCCGATGTCGATGCTCGAGCAGCGCATTCACGTCGACGCGGCCGTGCCCGAAACGCTCGCGCGCGGCAGCTGGATCTTCGACGACGCGCCGTATTCGCAGGCGTCGCACGACCTGAACGGCGTCGCGAACTGGGTCGATGCGTGGCTCACGGCGGCCGCGGCCGGCCGTGCGGGAGCGTCGCGATGAAAGCCGCGTTCGCGTCGCGCTGGCGCGCCACGGTCCGACGCGCGACGGACTGGTGCGCGCGCGGAATCGGGCTGCCGGCCGAGCGCACGCTGCTCGACTGGCTCGTGCGGCTGTTCTTCCATGCGCCGCCGCCCGGCCGGCCCGACCCTGTGCGCCGCCGGGA
>NZ_VWWG01000405.1:0-928 GCF_011753085.1 Burkholderia sp. Tr-862 | reverse complement strand
CGGGACAACCTACCATGTGCGCAGTGGCTTCCGCCGTATCGACCACGGCCATGATTTCACACGCCCACGCAACACCAACATGACCACAGGCACTACCCTGCGGGGATCCACGAATAACTCGACAAACCCGGCTGATTATTACACAGAAGCCGCTCTCTTTGGATTCATCAACGGGGTAGGTCGACACGACGATCCAACCCAGCATCCTTCGCTTACCGACGAAGGTTGGGCGAATGCTTTAACGCTGCCACGCATGATTTCTCTGCAGGACGGTCTGCTGTACCAAACACCACCTGCTGGGCTACCGGAAGCTATATCTGCATCTGAGCGAGCACATGGCTACACCGTTTTGTGTGAGGTTCCGGCCGATGAAGGTTCCGCTCTAACGGTGTCGTTAATGGACTCCAACGGCAAAGAAACTGCCCGTATCACGCATTCCGGTGACACGCTAAGCATCGACCGTAGCGTCGGTCCTAGTGATCGATACCGGGACGAAGCCCCCGCTGTAGCAGAACTTGCCGATGGCGACAGCGATTCTTTGACCATCATTGTTGATGGTTCCACGGTTGAAGTTTTCGCGGATGGCGGCTGCGTGGCAATGACTTCGCGCGTATATTTCGACGGTGGATGCTCTGCGATTGAAGCTAAAACTACTGGGCATGCGAAAATCGAGCCCGACTGGCACCGCAACGCTTACTAAAGTGAAACTCCCCATGCTTGATGCATGTGGAGAGCTGCGGTGAAGCGGGTTTGCTGAAGCAGTCCACGCGCCCCCGCGCAGTCACTGTGATGATTGCCGGTAGTTTCGCTAAACGCGTTTCCAAGTCTGTAGCAGCAATATGGCGCACGGACGGGCTCATGCCAATCTGGGCGCTGATCGAGGACTTATCCAAACGCATCGTAAATTCGACGAAGGTCGGATCGTCCT
>NZ_VWWG01000404.1:0-700 GCF_011753085.1 Burkholderia sp. Tr-862 | reverse complement strand
GTCGCGACACCCGGGGCGCTGGCGAGCCCGCGCTCGCGCGCGCGGCGGATCACGGCCGCGTCGCTGTGCGGCATCACGATCAGCGTGCCGCCGGCGTCCTGCACGCGGTCGACGAATTCGGCGCGCAGCACGGTGCCCGCGCCGACGATCATGTCGTCCGGCAACGCGCGCCGCAGCGCCGCGATGCTGCCGAACGGATCGGGCGAGTTGAGCGGCACCTCGACGATCCGCAAGCCGGCTTCGTGCAGCGCGAGGCCGTGGTCGGCCGCTTCGGCGGGCGTGATGCCGCGCATGATCGCGATCAGCGGGCACGCGTCGAACGCCCGCATCAACGCGGGATGCGGCGTGTACGGCGCGGGCAACGTCAGTTCGGACGACATCGAGGGTTCCTCTTCAATCGGTTCATTGATCGGCGCAGACGGGCTCGCCGTCCGCGCGCACGAGTCCGGCACGTGATGCGATCTGCCACAGGCCGCGCTCGGTCGCCTGCGCGACGACGCGCGCATGCAGGCAGCCGAACACGCGCAGCGCGTCGACATAGCGCGCGCACAATCCGTCGTCGCCGATCAGCAGCAGCGGCTGGTTCGCGAGCGCGACACCGCGCTCCGCGAGCATCGCGTCGAGCGCGCCGAGTTCGTGGCCGATCAGCAGGCCGGACAGGTAGTCGGCGCGCTCGACGCGATGCTCGCGGAGCGAGAAC
>NZ_VWWG01000037.1:0-51314 GCF_011753085.1 Burkholderia sp. Tr-862 | reverse complement strand
GGCCACGCGCGACGGCAACGCATACGCGAGACGCCGCACGGCCGCCACGCGCGCAGCCAGCCGCGACGCCGGCGACACGCGGCGCGCGAAGCGCGCGACGGGCCGCTTGCAGAGGATCGCGCTGTCGTAGCGCTTGCCGGCGAAGCGCATCGTGTCGACGACCTCGAAACCCTGCGCGCCGTAGAACGCCAGCAGGTGCGAAGCGGGATGCGGCGTATCGAGCGCGAGCAGCGTATAGCCGCGCAACGCGGCCCACTGCTCGGCGAACGACAGCAGCAACGCGCCGATCCCGCGGCTCTGGCAGTCGGGATCGACGGCCACCTGCCGCACGCTCGCGACGCCTTCGCACCGATACAGCGAACAGGCCGACGACGGATCGGTCGCATACAGCGTGGCCGTGCCGATCACACGTCCGCCGCACACGGCGACGTAGCACTCGCCTGCTTGCGCGCGGCGGCGCGTGACATCTTCGTCCTGGTCGACGCACGTGCAGTTCAGCCCCATCGCGCCGAGCCGCGCGAATGCGCGATGCAGCATCGGCGTGAGTTGCGCATAGCTGTCTACTGCCGGATCGAAACGCCGGACGATCACCCGATCGGCGCACACGGAAGGCGGCGCGGCAGGGGACCGTTCGGCGGTCGCGTTCCAGGGTATCGACATTGCCATACTCCGTGGTTGGGATGCCCGAAGTCTATGAGCGCGCCGGCCGCCGTCGCAAGAAAAAATGTCGTAAAAGTTTGGGGAAACGCGCGCGGGCGAGACGGTTTCGACGATGCGTGCCGCGGCTTTCGCGTGCGTCGTCGAGAACACATGAAAGAACGCCGATCGTTGTTCGCGCAAGCAATGTCGCGTGCGTCGTTGACACGTGCGACGACTCCATCCAGACTCGCTGCTCCCCCACCGTACCGAGCGCGCTCATGGTCACCTGCTTCCTTCGCTACGTCATCGATCCGTACAAGCTCGAGCAGTTCGAAACCTACGGCAAGATGTGGATTCCGCTCGTCGAGCAATTCGGCGGCACGCATCATGGCTACTTCCTGCCATCCGAAGGCGCCAGCAACATCGCGCTCGCGATGTTCTCGTTCCCGAGCCTCGCCGAGTACGAGCGCTACCGCGAACGCTCGAAGGACGATCCGGCCTGCCAGGCCGCGTTCCGCTACGCGGAGGAAACGCGCTGCATCGTCAGCTACGAGCGCAGCTTCTTCCGGCCGGTGTTCGAGTAACCGCCGTGCATCGCGCCCCGTTTCCGGCGGCGGACGAAAAAAAGCCCCGCCAGCATCCGCGCGGCGGGGCCAACCCATGTCAGTAGAGACATCATGGAGGAGACGGGCCCATCTTATCGAGTGCCGCACGCCGTCCCAACCAAGCATTTCTGCTATCCATCTGCGTCGCCGCGCGCACGCTCGACCCGCGTGCACGGCATATCGATAGAACGAAAAGTCGTTTTCAGAGTGGCGGCGGGGTCGTTACCATCTGGTTTTAAGCCTGTGCTTAGCCGGGCAAGCCATCCCAAGGAGCGCCCCTTGACTGCATTCGATCAACACCGCCGCCCGTTCGTGGTCGGCATCGGCGGCACCACCCGGGCCGCGTCGTCGACCGAGCGCGCGCTGTCGTTCGCGCTGCGCGGCGCGCAAGCCGCCGGCGCACGCACGCGCCTGTTCGACGGCCCGTTCCTGCATACGCTGCCGCACTACGCCCCCGAACACAAGACGCTGACCGACGCACAGCGAGAGCTGATCGACACCGTGCGCGAAGCCGATGCGATCGTCATCGCGACGCCCGGCTATCACGGCGGCGTATCCGGCCTCGTCAAGAACGCACTCGACACGCTCGAGGAACTGCGCGCCGACGAGCGTCCGTATCTCGACGGCCGCGCGGTCGGCCTGATCGTCACCGCCTACGGCTGGCAGGCGGCCGGCACCGTGCTGACGTCGCTGCGTTCGATCGTCCACGCGCTGCGCGGCTGGCCGACGCCGTTCGGCGCCACCGTGAACACGCTCGAAACGCGTTTCGACAGCGCCGACACCTGCTCGGATCCAAAGGTCGTCGCGCAGCTCGAGACCGTCGGCTCGCAAGCCGCGGAATTCGCGCTCGCGTTCGCGTCGCATCGCGCGGCCTCGCATGCCGCATCGGTCGACGTGCTCGCCCCCGTGCTGAAGATCGCCAACCACTGACCGCAGTCTTCCCGCCGCCCGCGCCCGGCCGACGACGTTCGCCGCGCGCGGGCGGCGCGTGTCCGAAGCGCCGGCGCGCACCGCGCCGACGCCCCTGCTTCATGCCGGCTCCCCGCCCCGATAACGATCAGGCCCGCCACGTGATTTGCATTGGCCGAAAGATTGGTTCACTCGGGCGGCGGGTTTTCGTACGCTGAAAGCCCGAATCCTCCATGCGTACGCCATGAACCGCACGATCCGCTACAAGGGCTACGAAGTCGCCCCCGCCGCCGCCCGGTTGCCGAACGGGCTGTTCGCCGCGAACCTGACGATCGAGAAGGCAAGCGGCGGCCCGTCGCCGCGCGCCGTGTCGTTCGACGCGATCGATTTCTTCTTCGAAGAGGAACACGCGCTCGCGTATGCGTCCCGCTGGGGACGCCTCTGGGTCGACACGCAGGCCTGAGCGCAGCGCCCCTATCGTTTGTCAATAAAGTTGAGCGGCATACATGAATAAAATCAATGGCTTGCAAAAAACTTTGCCGTGATTGCTCGCTTCATTTTTCCATACAAGTTGAGCAAAAGCCGCTGAATTGACAAGAAATACGAGCACTCGCTAATAGGCTTGATGCTTCCCAAGATGTGGCGGTCTATCGATTTTCGTCAAGATGGGCCGAGCACTATAGCGAAAGTGGCCTCCCACGCCACCTCCGCTCACAACTCTAGTCGGCGGGACTAGCATTGACGGGAACCATCATCAAATGCGCCAGGGCTTCCGCCACTTGTCCGGCTTCCCGGCACTCGTAATACGCACCCGCTCCACCAGCACGGGGCCGCTCGGGTTGAGTTCGCGTGCACGTTCAATCGCTTCGCGTTGCGTCGTGGCAGTTGCACTTGCCCGTTGCGAATTCGGACGACGAACTGCGTAATCGCCTTCATCGAGGCGCTTGCACCGATCCTTCGCGGGCTCGTCCCGGCTCTCGACGTTACGACAAGGCGCGGATTGCCGCGGTTCAGCTCGGCGACGTCATGTATCGTCCGCCCGCATCCAGACCCCGTAGCACGGGTTTCGCATAGAGCATCGACGCCGCGCCGGCATCCATGAGTTGCACGTTCCGCCCCGAACGGTCTAGCCGCTGAGTGCGCAGCATGTCTTCCAGTTGACGTATCTGCTGCGACAGCGTGGGTTGCGAAACGTGCAGTGTCTCGGCGGCGCACGTGAAATTGCGGTGTTCCGGGACGGCCAGGACGTAACGGACATCACACAACAGCACGGCGAATTTCCTCGTGCCCGACAACAATTGGTCTTGCCTATGGTTAGCATCACAAACCCGTCTTGGACACTATGACGCAACAGGTCCATTCTCTGTTCAACGCATCGCACTGACCGACGCGGCGACGAACGCCAGACTGAATGGAGCTGACCATGCAAGAGATCATCGACGGTTTTCTGAAGTTTCAACGGGACATCATGCCCGCACGCAGGGAGTTGTTCCGCAAGCTGGCGACCAGCCAGACGCCGCGCACCCTGTTCATTTCCTGTTCCGATAGCCGCATGGTTCCCGAACTGGTCACGCAGCGCGAACCGGGCGATCTGTTCGTGATCCGCAACGCCGGCAACATCGTGCCTTCGTTCGGTCCCGAGCCGGGCGGTGTGTCGGCTACCGTCGAATATGCAGTGGCCGCGCTCGGCGTGACGGATGTGGTGATATGCGGCCACTCGGACTGCGGCGCGATGACGGCCGTCGCAACGTGCAAGTGCCTCGACCATATGCCCGCCGTCGCGAACTGGCTGCGCTACGCCGACTCGGCGAAGCTCGTCAACCAGGCGCGTGAACATGCAGGCGAGCGCGAGCGCGTCGACTCGATGGTGCGCGAGAACGTCATCGCACAGCTCGACAACCTCAAGACCCATCCCTCCGTTGCACTGGGACTTGCGCAAGGCCGCCTCAATTTGCACGGATGGGTCTACGACATCGAATCCGGCTCGATCGACGCGCTCGACGCCGCGACTCGCCAGTTCGTGCCGCTCGCCGCACATCCCGATGTCACCGCGACGCCCGCCGAGTGCGTGGCTGCGCTCTGATTCCCGGCTCGTCATACCGACTGCCGATCTCACTAGGTTGATTTACTCAAGGAGCAACATCATGACCCAATCGCAAGTCACACCGAACGCACGCGAAGCTCTGACGGAAACGATCGTCGACGCGAAGGTGCGCAAAAACCTCACGTTCGAAGCCATCAACGAAGGCACGGGCCTGAGCCTCGCATACACGACAGCCGCGCTGCTCGGTCAGCATGCGCTGCCGGAGAATGCGGCGAAGCTCGTCGCAGAACGCCTCGGGCTCGACGACGACGCCGTGCGCCTGCTGCAAACCATTCCCGTGCGGGGCAGCATTCCGGGTGGCGTGCCGACCGATCCGACCGTCTACCGCTTCTACGAAATGGTGCAGGTGTACGGCTCGACGTTGAAGGCACTGGTTCACGAGAAATTCGGCGACGGCATCATCAGCGCGATCAACTTCAAACTCGATATCCAGAAGGTTCCGGACCCGGAAGGCGGCGAGCGTGCCGTCATCACGCTCAACGGCAAGTATCTGCCGACCAAGCCGTTCTGAACCAATGATGCAAAGACGAAAATTCTTACTGAGCACCGGTGCTGCGCTTGCTTCGGGCGGCCTTGCGCTCTCGGGTTGCACGATGACGGGGCCGCGCTCCACGTCGAGCACCAACAATGCGCTATCCCCCACAAGGAGATCCGAAATGACTTCACCCGCAGCGATTCGCCCGCCGCTTCCCCCGTTCACGCTGGAGACGGCCATCGAGAAAGTCCGTCTCGCAGAAGACGGCTGGAATTCGCGCGACGCCGCCAAGGTCGCGCTCGCCTATTCGCTCGACACGAAATGGCGCAATCGCGCCGAGTTCGCGAACAATCGGGCGGAAGCGCAGGCGTTCCTCGAGCGCAAATGGAAGAAGGAGCACGAGTATCGTCTGATCAAGGAACTGTGGGCGTTCGGCGGCAATCGCATTGCCGTGCGCTACGCCTACGAATGGCACGACGACTCGGGCAACTGGTTCCGCTCCTACGGCAACGAGAACTGGGAGTTCGGCGAGGATGGCCTCATGCAGCGCCGCTATGCGTGCATCAACGATATGCCGATCAAGGAATCCGAGCGCAAGTATCACTGGCCCCTGGGCCGTCGGCCAGACGATCATCCGGGGCTGAGCGAGTTGGGGCTTTGAAGCCCGGACCGCTACAGCCGCGGTGAGCGATTAGCGCCCGACGATCCTGTTGCGAAGAACGACGGATTGTTGGGCGTGTATTGAAGTTCACTGGTACTGCTAGTTTTGTCGGGCGGTGCGCGAATCTCGTCCGGTGATTCGGCTAGCAGAAACTATAAACCGCAACATCATTACAGTTAGTACCACTTAATTTATATCGAAACAAGGAAAGGGAAACATCATGAACAAGAGCATCCGTCACATTTCGTACGTCCTGTCGGCACTCACGCTGGCTGCTTCCACCACGACCGCGTTTGCTGCCTCTTCCGCAGAAGCGGCTTCACCGGGTTACCACTCCGCTGCACCGTTGATCCAGCGGAACGCGGCGCCGGAAGCCCAGCGCGCACTGACCCGCCGCGACGTGATCAACGAGCTGATCCAGGCCGAGCAGGACGGTACGCTGCAACGCCTGAACGACACGGTTTTCCACGGCTCGTGACGCCAGACCAAGCGGCTGCGACGAAGCGAGTCGTACGCCGCCTCACAAAGGGCGAGTCGCCTCGATGTGTTTATGTCCGGCGGATCGTCAGTTGCAGCATCCAATGCGGCAAGGATCACACAGAATTCGATCGTGAACGCTGCCTCGATCGCAGCCCATATCGGCATTGCCGATACCGCCGAATCTACGGCCAGCAAACACTCGGCTGACGGTTTGACTAAGCGCCCAGCAGTGGAAGGTGTCGCGGTCGGCTCGCATGCTAACGCAACTGCGCCAAGGCCGGTCGCCACCCAAATGTCGGATCGTTGCCGAGGCGGCGACGAGTCAGTAAAAGCGGGCTTCCTGTCGATGATCTCGGCAAAACGCGCTGTTGCGGGCCAATCCCCTCGCGCTGCATCAGCTTCAAAGCAAGTTACTCAACTACGCAACGCCGGCGATGTCGGTGGTGGTCACGTCGGCTTTCCAAACTGATCAGTCAGCAGTTGTAAGAACGCCCTGCTTGCCGCAGTGCGATACGCACCCTTGCGCTCTAAGACGGCAGCCGTACGCGTTGGCAGAGGGGGATCGAGCGGCACGGGATGTAGGCACTCTTGCACGCGTGCGATGTGATCAGGGAGAACCGTCGCCAGCTGCCCGCGACGCACGATCTCAACGATTGCACCGATCGTATCCACTTCGATTGCGACAAGCGGTCGAATCGCGTGACGCGCAAAATGCTCATCGATGAACCGGCGCGTCGCGAACGTGTCGTTCAGCAAGACCAACGGCTCCTTGCCAAAGTCAGGCCCCGTGAGTGCCTTGCGGCGTGCGGCACGCGGGTGGTTGCGGCCTACCACCAGGCTCAGCGTCTCCTCGAAAAGCGGTTGGCTTTCTATGTCGGCCGAAAAGGCCGGATGGAATGCGACACCGATATCGAGCTTGTCGTCTGCAAGCTGCGCCTCCATCTGATCCTGTGTGAGTTCGCGAATATCGATCCTGATGCCAGGATGCAGTTGGTGGAAGCCATCGACGATCGGCCCGACCAAGGATGCCGTATAGGTCGGCGTTACTGCGAAACGCAGGCTGCCCCGGCTCAGTTCCGCCACGTCGTGTATCGCCCTCACCCCTGCGTCAAGGTCCTGTAGCGCGAGCTTGGCATAGCGCATCCACGCTTCTCCAGCGTCGGTCAGGTGAACGGTTCTGCCGGAACGGTCGAACAGCAGTGTTCCCAAGGTGTCCTCGAGCTGCCGGATCTGCTGCGATAAGGTGGGCTGCGATACATGCAGCGCCTCGGCAGCGCGCGTGAAGTTCTTCTGTTCTGCTACTGCAAGGAAGTAACGGATATGACGTAGCAGCACGGGAATTCCCTCACCTATTGGCCATCCCTATCGAATCTATCGCAAACCAGTCTTGGACGCTATTGAAATTCGCGCCCATCCTTCATCCATCGAATCAAGGCACGCATCCAAGCCGATCATGAGGGAGGTCGTCGATGGGTTGCGGATACGCTGAACCGGGCCGTTAGTACGCTCGCGCTGAGGGAAATTATTTTGGTTCGTAGACTTTCCTAATGATCTTCGTTCGAGCGACCATCGTGTCCGCCTTTTCTGCTTGCCATCGACCTCCCGCTCTGTGTCGTGCGGTCGCGCGCATCTTCGATCGTTCATTTGCCCGGCGGCGAAACGCCGGGCGATGTGTTGCCTGAGTCTTACAACGGTGTTGGTCAAAACCACAGTCGTATGCCTGCCCGTTATCGTAGGTTGGTGACCGTGTCCGGCGTTTCAGGGGGCGGCTCCACTTGGACCGAAGACCCGAAAGTTTGAGATGGCATCAATGGAGAACGGGCCAGCTTTCAGCTGATTCCACTTCTTGCGAGTTTGCACCCACTGCGCGTGCTTAAATTGTGCAGCGTTTGCTGCATCGTGAAGCGCCGGATATCCAAAGTCGTCGGCATACTCGCGAAGGGCTGCCTGTCGCTCACGCCAATTGCCGGTACCTTGGTTAGCAAACGCGATATGTTCGAGGCACAAGTGAAGGACCGTTGCGGCACAGCGCTCGCTCGATGAACGGTCTCTATATGACACAACACGATTAGCAAAGAGAACTGCTGCGTTGTTCTTTTCGATCGCTTCTGCGACGTCAATGTTGAAACCTGGAATGAAATGCGCACTCAAGGCGATGACTTCTTGCTGTTCCGTCGGCAGTGAGGAGTACCAGCCAAGGAAGTGGTCGAGCGGTGATTCAATATTTTCGTTTGACATAATTGAGTCGATCGGCACCAACTCTACCGACTCGGAAGTGGAACGCGCCGCGCAAGCAAGGCGCGACCCGTATTGCACGAGTTTGGACGCACCAACCATAATGTCGCTGTGCGACGTTATTTCGTTATCCTGCTGTTTTGCGATGTCTGCAAAAGCTACGCGCGACATTGAGCGGCTGTTGTGGAGACGTGCGAAAAGCCCCGATGCACCCTTTTTGGTCCACCCTTGGATTCGAGTGAGAGAGCGAGTGGGGTCTATGGGCGTGCATCCGCCTGTATCCCGCATCCGGTGCCTTGCCACTCGCACAGCCTGCACCACGAGCCATCCCGCTGCCGAAGCCTAGTGTTTGCGGAAGCTCCTTCCCACCAAGGTTCTCCGTTCCGAATGCAAACAGGATGCCATTCAGTCCGTATGTTATCCACCCGAGGAGACGCAGTGGATTCCAGAAGCAAGGGCTGCAAGGCTTACTGCCCACATGAGTGGGCAGCAATCGCTAGAGGGCAGGCTAGGTGAGAAGGACAGCGAGACACCCTGGAATTCCCAAGCTGGGTGGGGTTGCTCCGTCATACCAAGCTTCGGGAGGCAGTTGTCGCAGAGACTGCCTCACCGTTGCCTTTGTTTCCCCGCGTGCTTCCAATTGAAGCGATACGATCAGCCTAGCTATTAGAGGCCGAGATCCGACAAGCCGGGATGATCATCCGGCCGACGGCCCAAGGGCCAGTGATACTTGCGCTCGGATTCCTTGATCGGCATATCGTTGATGCACGCATAGCGGCGTTGCATGAGGCCATCCTCGCCGAACTCCCAGTTCTCGTTGCCATAGGAGCGGAACCAGTTGCCCGAGTCGTCGTGCCATTCGTAGGCGTAGCGCACGGCAATGCGATTGCCGCCGAATGCCCACAGTTCCTTGATCAGACGATATTCGTGCTCCTTCTTCCATTTGCGCTCGAGGAACGCCTGCGCTTCCGCTCGATTGTTCGCGAACTCTGCGCGATTGCGCCATTTCGTGTCGAGCGAATAGGCGAGCGCGACCTTGGCGGCGTCGCGCGAATTCCAGCCGTCTTCCGCGAGACGGACTTTCTCGATGGCAGTTTCCAGCGTGAACGGCGGAAGCGGCGGGCGGAGTTCAGTGTTGGTCGACATGGCGTTACCTCAGTGGCTGGTGATGAAGACCCGATACCGGGCCGAAGGGTGAATAAGAGCAGTGCTGCGTGTTCTCGATCGCTTAGTCCGGCGATTAGCCCGTGCGCAGGGCGGGCTTCGCTCGCTTACACCGCGAAGGTGATGTAACCGCCCGAGTGCGTCATGATGTGCGCCCAACGCACGGCCGCGTACAGGCCCTCGGCGGATGCAAAGTCGCTGCCGTCAATCGCGACGACCCACTGGTCCTCTTTGAGGCGAAGCGCGAGTCGTTGGTTTTCGATCAGGTCGCTGTACCAGCGCCATGTGGCCGGATTCGACTTATCGGCCTGCAGAGCTTGATGAAGGGCAGTGACTTCGCAATCTGAGGGGCACATGACAGTCTCCTTGACGTACCGACCTTGAGTGATTGAGACAGGTCTGTCTCAATATTGGTGTAGACAGGTCTGTCTGTCAAGAAATTTCTGTGCCTCTTGTCGCCTGTGCAGAGACAGGTCTGTCTGCCATAATGGAGGCATGATATGGCAAAAAAGGGGCCGAAATGTCACAACCCTCCGCACGCGACCGGATATTGGAAACCGCGGCGCGCCTGTTCTATCAGGACGGGTTCCGTGCCACGGGCATCGACAAGATCATCGCCGAGTCAGGCGTCGCAAAAATGTCGCTTTACCGGCACTTCGCCTCCAAGAGCGAACTTATTGCAGCGTTCCTGGACCGTCGTCATGAGTTCTGGATGCACTGGTTTGTCGAAGAGGTGGAGGCTCGTTTTGCTCAGCGTGCCGAGCTGTCCGTCATCGCGGATGCCTTAGGTGAATGGTTTGCGCAGGAAGACTTCCGTGGTTGCGCCTTTATCAATGTGGTCGCCGAAGCCGGATCGACGGGAGACCCGGGGCACCTTCAGCAGGCCGTATCCCACAAGCACGCACTTGAGCAGTACATTTCTGAACTTGCTGGCCGCCTCGGGCTCCAGTCGCCTGCTACCGTCGCCGCAGATGCGATGCTCTGCGTAGAAGGCATGATTGTGCGCTATCAGGTGACACATGATTCGACAGTGGTGGATTCGGGCAAGCGTGTACTGGCGAGAATCGAAGAAGGCGCGTCAACAAGGCGCAGGTCCAAAGCTGCCTGACGGGTCCTTTCCGCGTGGACATCAACACCGGTGTCGCGTTTCATGGATGCAGAGCCTCTGGGCCGAGTAACCCAGTTCCTCCACTTGCACAGAGGCACTCTGCCGTCGTCCAGCTTTCGCGCCACCGCCTGTCCACTTGCTTCCCGTGTGCACAGTGCGTACGTCGCAGCCTGCTCGGACACCAATGAAGCAGTTGGTCGGCCGGCCGAGCTAATCACGCATTTCCTGGCTTCCGGATAGCGGTCGCGAATCCACTTCGACAGTTTCTGGCGACAGGGATATGCCCTTCTTCGTCCGAGCGAATCCCGTCCTTGTGATGTCCGCCGGCATCGTCGACCGAAACATCCGCGGACGACGGCACGAGCACGTTTTCCCATTTCGCGACCGCGGCCGAGGCGACCGCATTACCCAGCACATTGGTCGCCGTGCGCCCCATGTCCAGGAAATGATCAACGCCGATGATAAGGAGCAGCCCGGCCTCGGGGATATTGAACTGGCCCAGTGTTGCGGCGATGACGACCAAGGAGGCGCGCGGCACCCCGGCCATGCCTTTGCTGGTCAGCATCAGGATGGCAAGCATCGACAACTGCTGCACGAACGACAGATGAACGCCATACGCCTGCGCAATGAACAGCGTGGCAAATGTGCAGTACATCAACCACTACCGCACGGGAGCCCTCTCGTTCGCCTTGGATGTCGATCCGCTCGGCTTTAGCGACAAACGACAACCCCGCAGTGCGGGTTCGCACGAAAATACGCGATTACGCAAGCTATGCAAGAATCTTTCGTCTTGTAATCGCATAACAACAGCCATGTCCGACACGCTGCAGGACGAGCATGTAGCGGCAGACCACGCCATGCGCAACTGGACCTTCGAGCGTCAGGGTCCGGTCAGGATCGGTTCCGATGCGCACCGGCAGATGTTCTGCCGCATGCTGCTCGATACGCACAACCCGTACAAACCGGCCGTCATCGACTGGCCGCCACTCAAGCCCGACGAACTCAAGCGGCTCACGTCGCTGCCGATCTGGGACATAGCGGTGCAAACCGAAGGCCGCGCGTCGATCCGCGTGGCGACCTACGCCGCGACGGTCGACGATCCGCTGCTGCGCCGCGCACTCGAGATGGACGGCGGCGAGGAAGCCCGCCACAAGGTCGTGCTGTCGAAGCTCGTCGAGGCATACGGCATCCGGCTCGCGCCGGAGCCGCCCTACCCGGCGCCGAAGGATCCCGAGTGGTCCTGGATGATGACGGGCTTCAGCGAATGCATCGACAGCTTCTTCGCGTTCGGCCTGTTCCGCTCCGCGCAGCGCTCCGGCTATTTCCCGCCCGAACTCGTCGACACCTTCGAGCCCGTGATCCAGGAAGAAGGCCGCCACATCCTGTTCTTCGCGAACTGGTACGCGTGGTACTGGCGCAATTTGCCGTGGTGGCGCCGGCCGTGGTTCTTCGCGCGCGTCGCGGCCGTGTGGGTGCACCTGGTCCGCGACCGCATCGGCATCGCCCGCGGAATCGACGCCGACGGCGTCGCGCGCGACGCGAACTTCCCGGCGACGAGCACCGCCGACATCGGCGAAACGCTGAACCCGCGCGAGCTGATCGCGCTGTGCCTGACCGAGAACGACCGACGGATGGCCGGGTACGACAAGCGGCTGCTGCGCCCGATGTTCGTCCCGCGCATGGCGCGCCTCGCGCTGCGGTTTCTGCGAAAGTAACGCTGCGGCACCCGGCCGCGGGTTGCAGGCGGCGCGGACCGGCGCGCGCGGCAGCCCGCAGGCACCTTCTCCGGAACGGTGTGCTGCGTCGTGCGTCGGCCGGACGCTGTGGTGCAATCCGACTCGCCCGATCGACGGATCGCGGTTGCCATCCGCGCGCCTGCTCTCCCCCTGCGGACGAAAACGAACACACCGCGGCCCGAATCCGTTGCGTCACGCGCGACGTTACGTCGGCCCACTTGCCACCGTCAGCCTGGCGGCGCGCATCGGATGCATTTGCACGTCACCTCCCCTCCTGCGGGATGTCTCCCTGGGAAGCAGGATCCAGTCGTTGTGGCGACGATCCGACATTTCCCGCTCGCCGTATCCGTTCCTCCAGCGGCAGCGGCTGCAAGCCTGGCCCGGACGGGCGATCTGACACCCGTCCAATCGGGCCATCAATAGGACAAATTCGAAACGACGTTCCAATTGCGGGGCGCGATGTGTCCGTAGCACTTTTTTACAACTTCATGACGCCCAACCACCGGAGATGCCCGTCCCACGGGCGCGCGCGGCCGGTGCGATGCGCAAATCAGCATATCCCGAGGCTCCGCTTTTTGTGTTTTTTCTATTTTCAAGAGGATGCCAAAATACAATCCAAACTCCCAACAAAATCTAGAATTAATAAATTAATGGGCCTTTCCAGCTCGCTTGAATTAGCATCCATCAGAACATTACAAATCAGTAATAAATGCCTGCTGCGCAAACGTTTGCCGTTTCATTTCTGTTACATCTCGGGATGGAGGAAGTGTTACCCACCCCACAAAACTCGCCCATCTCTTTGATTTTTATAAGATATTTAAGCTGGCCACGATCGCTCGACAATCATACACAAAGCATTCCTGATTCTTTCAAATACATTACTATCGGATGCATCAAAACGCGATGCATTAACCATCTTTTAACTTTTAAAACCTTCCATTTTTCACTGTTTGTCAATCTCCCAATATCACCTCAAATAAACTCCGGCCATCAATTTTAAGATTCGCGCGATCGCACGGCATATTCATCTAACGAAAGAGACCGGTGTGTGGCGTGATTATTTGGAGGTAGGTAGGAAATGAACCGCACATACCGCTCGATCTGGAACGAAGCCCTTGGCGCCTGGGTCGCGGCATCCGAGCACGATTCGGCACGGGGCAAGCCGAACAAATCGGCCGTCGTGGTCGCCGCAGTCGCGGCGCTGGCGATCGGCCTGCCCGGCTTCGCCGAGGCCAATACGCTCAACACACAGCAGACCTGCTTGACGGGCAGCAACGGCGCAGTCGGCCGCGTGAACCCGGGCGGTACGCAAAACCAGGCCGGCGACGGCTCCGGTACGTATTCGGTCGTGGCCGGGTGTAACTCCAACGGCAACGGCTGGACCGGTGTCACGGTATATGGCTCATTCGCACAGGCGACCGGCAACGGCGCCGTCGCCACCGGCATGCAGTCGTCGGCGGCCCTGTGGGGCGTCGCGGCCGGCCTCGAAACCACCGCCAGCGGCACCGGTGCAACCGCCCTCGGCTTCGGCTCGACGGCGAGCGCGCTGAACTCGGTCGCGATCGGCGGCGCGGGCGGCAACGGCACGACGCCGCTCTCGCAGGCAAACTCGACGCTCGCGTCGGGCGCGGGCTCGATCGCAATCGGCAGCAACGCAACGAAGGGGGCGCAGTCGGCCGCCTCGGACGGCATCGCGATCGGCGGACAGTCGTCCGTCGCATCGACCGCCACGTCGGGTATCGCACTCGGCCGCGGCGCGACCGTCAATGGGGCGTATGGCATCGCACAAGGTGACGGCGTCATCTCCGGCGCGACGGGTCAGAACGTGGCAATCGGTTCGTCCGGCACCACCGCGAACAGCGCCACGGCTACCGGCGGCGCGGTCGCTATCGGCAGAGGCCAGGTTGCAAGCGGCGACGGCGCCGTTGCGATCGGCAATGGCAACTCGGCGAGCGGCACGGGCGCCGTCGCGCTGGGCAACAGCAGCACGGCGACCAACAGCTCCGTCGCGCTCGGCAGCTCGGCGACGGCAACGGGCACCAATGGCGCGGTTGCCATCGGCAACGCCACGACCGCGAACGTCGCGAATTCGGTCGCACTCGGCAGCAGTTCGGTGACGACCAGCGCCGCGTCGACGACGACGGGCGGCACGACGACCGTCAGCAACACAACGATCGGTGGCCAGACGTTCGGCAACTACGCTGGCGCGGGCTCGGCAGGCGGCGTCGTCAGCGTCGGTCAGCCGAATGCGGAACGCCGGATCCAGAACGTCGCGGCGGGCCTCGTCAGCGCGACGAGCACCGACGCGATCAACGGCAGCCAGCTCTTCGCCGTGGCAAGCACCACGACGTCGAACATCACGAGCCTGTCGACGTCGACGTCGACGGGTCTGTCGTCGGCCAACAGCTCGATCACATCGCTGTCGACCTCGACTTCGACCGGCATCAACTCGTTGTCTACCAGCCTGAGCTCGACCAACAGTTCGGTTACGTCGCTCTCGTCGTCCACGTCCACCGGCCTCTCGTCGGCTAATAGCTCGATCGGCTCGCTGTCCACGTCGACCTCGACCGGGCTGAGCTCGACCAATAGCTCGGTTACGTCGCTTTCGTCGTCCACGTCGACCGGGCTGTCGTCCGCTAATAGCTCGATCGGCTCGCTCTCGACCGGCCTCAGCTCCACCAACAGCTCGGTTACGTCGCTTTCGTCGTCGACGTCCACCGGCCTCTCGTCGGCTAACAGCTCGATCACGTCGCTCTCCACGTCGACCTCGACTGGCCTCAGCTCGACCAACAGCTCGGTTACGTCGCTCTCGTCGTCCACGTCCACCGGCCTCTCGTCGGCTAATAGCTCAATCGGCTCGCTGTCCACTTCGACCTCGACCGGGCTGTCGTCCGCTAACAGCTCCATCGGTTCGCTCTCGACCGGTCTGAGCTCAACGAATAGCTCGGTTACGTCGCTTTCGTCGTCCACGTCGACTGGCCTCTCGTCGGCTAACAGCTCGATCGGCTCGCTGTCCACGTCGACGTCGACTGGCCTCAGCTCGACCAACAGCTCGGTTACGTCGCTTTCGTCGTCGACGTCCACCGGCCTCTCGTCGGCTAACAGCTCGATCGGCTCCCTCTCGACCGGTCTGAGCTCGACCAACAGCTCCGTTACTTCGCTTTCGTCGTCGACCTCGACGGGTCTTTCGTCGGCAAACAGCTCGATCGGCTCCCTTTCGACTGGTCTGAGCTCGACCAACAGCTCTGTTACTTCGCTTTCGTCGTCGACCTCGACGGGTCTTTCGTCGGCAAACAGCTCGATCTCGTCGCTCTCCACGTCGACCTCGACCGGGATCAACTCGCTGTCGACCTCCACGTCGACGGGTCTCAGCTCCACGAACAGCTCCGTTACTTCGCTCTCGTCGTCCACGTCGACCGGTCTCTCGTCGGCAAACAGCTCGATCTCGTCGCTCTCCACGTCGACTTCGACCGGCCTGAGCTCGACCAACAGCTCAGTTACGTCGCTTTCGTCGTCGACGTCCACCGGCCTCTCGTCGGCTAATAGCTCAATCGGCTCGCTGTCCACGTCGACCTCGACCGGGCTGTCGTCCGCTAACAGCTCGATCGGTTCGCTCTCGACCGGCCTCAGCTCCACCAACAGCTCGGTTACGTCGCTTTCGTCGTCGACGTCCACCGGCCTCTCGTCGGCTAACAGCTCGATCGGCTCCCTCTCGACCGGTCTGAGCTCGACCAACAGCTCCGTTACTTCGCTTTCGTCGTCGACCTCGACGGGTCTTTCGTCGGCAAACAGCTCGATCGGCTCCCTTTCGACTGGTCTGAGCTCGACCAACAGCTCTGTTACTTCGCTTTCGTCGTCGACCTCGACGGGTCTTTCGTCGGCAAACAGCTCGATCTCGTCGCTCTCCACGTCGACCTCGACCGGGATCAACTCGCTGTCGACCTCCACTTCGACGGGTCTCAGCTCCACGAACAGCTCCGTTACTTCGCTCTCGTCGTCCACGTCGACCGGTCTCTCGTCGGCCAACAGCTCGATCTCGTCACTCTCCACGTCGACCTCGACCGGGATCAACTCGCTCTCGACTTCCACGTCGACTGGTCTGTCCTCGGCTAACAGCTCGATCTCGTCGTTGTCCACGTCGACCTCGACTGGCCTCAGCTCGACCAACAGCTCTGTTACGTCGCTTTCCTCGTCCACGTCGACCGGTCTCTCGTCGGCAAACAGCTCGATCGGCTCGCTGTCCACCTCGACCTCGACCGGGCTGTCGTCCGCTAACAGCTCGATCGGTTCGCTCTCGACCGGCCTCAGCTCCACCAACAGCTCGGTTACGTCGCTCTCGTCGTCAACGTCTACCGGCCTCTCGTCGGCCAACAGCTCGATCGGCTCCCTGTCGACCGGCCTCAGCTCGACCAATAGCTCGGTGGCATCGCTGTCGACATCCACGTCGACCGGCCTCTCGTCGGCTAACAGCTCGATCGGTTCGCTGTCCACCGGCCTCAGCACGGTCACGACCAAAACCGACAATCTCGGCAACAGCACCGCGGCAGCCCTCGGCGGCGGCGCGAGCTACAACCCGGCAACCGGCGCGGTTTCCGCTCCGTCGTACACCACGTACAACACGAACGGTACGACGTCGACCGCCAACAGCGTCGGCTCGGCGATCGACAGCATCAACAACCAGGGCATCAAGTACTTCCACGCGAATTCGACGGGCACGGACAGCCAGGCGCTCGGCACCGACTCGGTCGCGATCGGTCCGAACGCCATCGCCAACAACACCGGCGACGTCGCGCTCGGCAGCGGCTCCGTCACCAGCCCCCCGAACGCAACGCCGACCGGTACCATCGGCGGCGTGACGAGCACGTTCGCGGGCGGCAATCCGACCAGCGTGGTGAGCGTCGGCAACGCGAGCACGGGCACCACGCGTCAGATCACCAATGTCGCGGCAGGTCAAATCACGGCGACCAGCACCGACGCGATCAACGGCTCGCAACTCTTCGCGACCAATTCGGCCGTGAATTCGCTGTCGACGACGGTATCGTCGTCCAGCAACGCAATCTCGTCGCTGTCGACCGGCATCACTTCGTTGTCGACAGGCCTCAGCTCGACTAACAGCTCGGTTACGTCGCTCTCGTCGTCCACGTCGACCGGTCTCTCGTCGGCTAACAGCTCGATCACGTCGCTCTCCACGTCGACTTCGACCGGGATCAACTCGCTGTCCACGGGCCTCAGCTCGACCGATAGCTCGGTGGCTTCGCTCTCGACGTCGACGTCGACCGGCCTCTCGTCAGCGAATAGCTCGATCACATCGCTTTCCACGTCGACTTCGACCGGGATCAACTCGCTGTCGACTGGCCTGAGTTCGACCAACAGTTCGGTTGCCTCACTGTCGACCTCGACGTCGACCGGGATCAACTCGTTGTCCACGGGCCTCAGCTCGACCGACAGCTCGGTAACGTCGCTGTCGACTTCGACGTCGACCGGCCTCTCGTCGGCGAATAGCTCGATCACGTCGCTTTCCACGTCGACTTCGACCGGGATCAACTCGCTGTCCACGGGCCTCAGCTCGACCGACAGCTCGGTAACGTCGCTGTCGACCTCCACGTCGACCGGCCTCTCGTCGGCGAATAGCTCGATCACATCGCTTTCCACGTCGACTTCGACCGGGATCAACTCGCTGTCCACGGGCCTCAGCTCGACCGACAGCTCGGTGACGTCGCTGTCGACTTCGACGTCGACGGGTCTGTCGTCGGCAACCAGCTCGATTAGCTCGTTGTCCACGTCGACCTCGACGGGTATCAACTCGTTGTCCACGGGCCTCAGCTCGACCGACAGCTCGGTAACGTCGCTGTCGACCTCCACGTCGACCGGCCTGTCGTCGGCAACCAGCTCGATCGGCTCGCTTTCCACGTCGACTTCGACCGGCATCAACTCGCTGTCCACGGGCCTGAGCTCGACCGATAGCTCGGTGGCTTCGCTCTCGACCTCCACGTCGACGGGCCTGTCGTCGGCAACCAGCTCGATCGGCTCGCTTTCCACGTCGACCTCGACCGGCATCAACTCGCTGTCGACTGGCCTCAGCTCGACCGATAGCTCGGTGGCTTCGCTCTCGACTTCCACGTCGACGGGTCTGTCGTCGGCGACCAGCTCGATCGGCTCGCTCTCCACGTCGACCTCGACGGGCATTAACTCGTTGTCGACTGGCCTGAGCTCGACCGATAGCTCGGTGGCTTCGCTCTCGACCTCCACGTCGACGGGCCTGTCGTCGGCGACCAGCTCGATCAGTTCGCTTTCCACGTCGACCTCGACCGGCATCAACTCGCTGTCGACTGGCCTCAGCTCGACCGATAGCTCGGTGGCTTCGCTCTCGACTTCCACGTCGACTGGCCTGTCGTCGGCAACCAGCTCGATCAGCTCGTTGTCCACCTCGGCTTCGACCGGTATCAGCTCGTTGTCCACGTCGACTTCTACCGGCATCAATTCGTTGTCGACTGGCCTGAGCTCGACCGACAGCACGGTAACGTCGCTCTCGACTTCGACGTCGACTGGCTTGTCGTCGGCGAATAGCTCGATCACGTCGCTCTCCACCTCGACCTCGACCGGCATCAACTCGCTGTCGACCGGCCTCAGCACGACCGACAGCACGGTAACTTCGCTCTCGACTTCGACGTCAACGGGCTTGTCGTCGACGAATAGCTCGATCACGTCGCTCTCCACCTCGACCTCGACCGGCATCAACTCGCTGTCGACCGGCCTCAGCACGACCGACAGCACGGTAACTTCGCTCTCGACTTCGACGTCGACTGGCCTCTCGTCGGCGAATAGCTCGATCAGTTCGCTGTCCACGTCGACCTCGACCGGCATCAACTCGCTGTCGACCGGCCTCAGCACGACCGACAGCACGGTAACTTCGCTCTCGACTTCGACGTCGACGGGCTTGTCGTCGGCTACAAGCTCGATCAGCTCGCTGTCCACCTCGACCTCGACGGGTATCAACTCGTTGTCGACGGGCCTCAGCTCGACCGACAGCACGGTAACGTCGCTCTCGACCTCCACGTCGACCGGCCTGTCCTCGGCAACCAGCTCGATCGGTTCGCTGTCAACGTCGACTTCGACAGGCATCAACTCTCTGTCCACGGGCCTCAGCTCGACCGATAGCTCGGTGGCTTCGCTGTCGACTTCCACGTCGACGGGCCTCTCGTCGGCCACCAGTTCGATCGGTTCGCTGTCCACGTCGACTTCGACGGGCATCAACTCCCTGTCCACGGGCCTGAGCTCAACCGACAGCTCGGTGGCTTCGCTGTCGACCTCCACGTCGACGGGTCTGTCGTCGGCGACCAGTTCGATCAGCTCGCTCTCCACCTCGACCTCGACGGGCATCAATTCGCTGTCCACAGGCCTGAGCACGACTGACAGCACGGTGACGTCGCTCTCGACTTCGACGTCGACTGGCCTCTCGTCGGCCACCAGCTCGATCAGCTCGCTCTCCACATCGACCTCGACCGGCCTGTCGTCCGCAACCAGCTCGATCGGTTCGCTGTCCACCGGCCTCAGCTCGACCAACAGCTCCGTGGCTTCGCTGTCGACTTCCACGTCGACGGGTCTGTCGTCGGCCACAAGCTCGATCGGCTCGCTGTCCACCTCGACCTCGACGGGCATCAACTCGCTGTCGACTGGCCTCAGCTCGACCGACAGCTCGGTAACGTCGCTCTCGACCTCGACCTCGACGGGCCTCTCGTCGGCCACAAGCTCGATCGGCTCGCTGTCCACCTCGACCTCGACCGGCATCAACTCGCTGTCCACGGGCCTGAGCTCGACCGACAGCTCGGTAGCTTCGCTCTCGACCTCCACGTCGACCGGCCTCTCGTCGGCCACCAGCTCGATCGGCTCGCTGTCCACCTCGACCTCGACCGGCATCAACTCGCTGTCGACTGGCCTGAGCTCGACCGACAGCACGGTAACGTCGCTCTCGACCTCGACCTCGACCGGCCTCTCGTCGGCCACCAGCTCGATCAGCTCGCTGTCGACCTCGACCTCGACCGGCCTGTCGTCCGCAACCAGCTCGATCGGCTCGCTGTCCACCGGCCTCAGCTCGACCAACAGCTCGCTCACGTCGTTGTCCACGTCGACCTCCACCGGGATCAACTCACTGTCGACGGGCCTGAGCTCCACGAACAGCTCGGTCGCGTCGCTGTCGACCTCGACGTCGACGGGCCTCTCGTCGGCGACAAGCTCGATCAGCTCGCTGTCCACGTCGACCTCGACCGGCCTGTCGTCCGCAACCAGCTCGATCGGTTCGCTGTCCACTGGCCTCAGCTCGACCAACAGCTCCGTGACGTCGCTGTCGACCTCCACGTCGACGGGTCTGTCGACGGCCACCAGCTCGATCACGTCGCTGTCGACATCGACGTCGACCGCGATCGACGCCGCGAAGACGCACTACTACAGCGTCAACGACAACGGCACGCAGCAAGGCAACTACGCCAACGACGGCGCAACGGGCGTCAACTCGCTCGCCGCCGGCGTGAACGCCAGCGCCGCAGGCGCCAGCAGCGTCGCGGTCGGCGATGGCTCGAACGCGCAGTCGGCAGGTGCAGTCGCGATCGGCCAGAACGCGTCGGCCACCGGCGGCAAGGCCGTGTCGATCGGCTCCGGCAACACCGCGTCCGGCGACGGCGCGGTCGCGATCGGCGACCCGAGCGTCGCAACGGGCACCGGCGCAGTGGCGATGGGCGCGAACGACACGGCGACCGGCAGCGGCGCAGTGGCGCTCGGCAACGCGAACACCGCAACCGGCAACAGCGCGCTCGCCCTCGGCAGCTCGAACCAGGCCACCGCGGACAACACGATCGCGCTCGGCAACAAGGCAGTCGCAAGCGCCACCGGCGCCCAGGCCTACGGCTCGGGTGCATCGGCCACCGCGGCGGATGCACTCGCCTTCGGCACGAACGCCACGGCGAACGTCGCGAACTCGATCGCCCTCGGCGCGAACTCGGTCACGAGCGCGGCAGTCGGCACCTCGAGCGCCACGATCGGCGGCGTCTCGTACCTCTTCGCGGGCAGCTCGCCGGTGGGCGTGGTGAGCGTCGGCCAGCCGGGGCAGGAACGCCAGATCACGAACGTCGCGGCAGGCCAGGTCTCGGCCACCAGCACGGACGCGATCAACGGCAGCCAGCTCCACGCGACGAACCAGGCAGTCAACAGCCTGTCCACGTCGACCGCGTCGAACATCTCGTCGCTGTCGACCGGCATCGGTTCGCTGTCCACGGGTCTCAGCGCGACGAACAGCTCGGTGACGTCGCTGTCCACGTCGACCTCGACGGCGATCAACTCGCTGTCGACGGGCCTCAGCTCGACGAACAGCAACCTGACATCGCTGTCCACGTCGACCTCGACCGGCATCGGCTCGCTGTCGACCGGCCTGAGCACGACGAACAGCACGGTGGCCTCGCTGTCGACGGGCGTGACGAACCTCGGCGATCAGGTGTCGCAACTGTCGACGACGATCAACAACAACACGACGCGCTCGGGGAACAACAACGGCATCGCGGTCGACATGAACGGCACCGGCAACGATCGGCCGACCGTCACTGCCGGCACGAACTCGGTGGCGATCGGCGCGAATTCGAATGACGGCGGTCGTTCGAACGTGGTGTCGGTCGGCAGCGACACGCAGCAGCGCCAGATCACGAACGTCGCGCCGGGCACGCAAGGCACCGATGCGGTGAACGTGAACCAGCTGACGCAGGTGCAGACGACGCTGTCGACGGCACTGTCGGGCCAGCAGACGCAGATCAACTCGCTGGGTTCGCAACTGCAGCAGACCGACCAGATGGCGAAGCAGGGTATCGCGGCCGTCGGCGCGATGGCGTCGATCCCGCAGCTCGATCGCGACGCCAACTTCGGCATGGGTGTGGGCACGTCGACCTTCCTCGGCCAGAAAGCGATGGCGGTCAACATGCAGGCCCGGATCACCGAGAACCTGAAGGCGTCGATCAACGGCGGCTTCAGCGGCGGTCAGAAGGTGATCGGCGCCGGCATGCTGTACCAGTGGAAGTAACGCGTCGCGCCGCCACGCCGCCGGCTCACGAGCCGGACGGCGCGCGGCGGCCCCGACGGCAGGACGAGCCCGCCGCGCAACCCGCGGCGGGCCTCGGTCAACCCAAGCTTTGAGGACGTAACCGTGAACAAACTCGCTCTTGCGCTCGCACTTTCCGCAACGGCCCTCGCCGCGTGCTCGACCGCATCCGGCCCGACCTTCAGCGCATCCGAACTGCAGCCGCGCGATGGCGTGCGCACCTTCCAAGTGGACTGCCACGGCCTGCTGTCGGGCCCGCAGACCTGCATGAAAGCCGCCCGCAAGATCTGCGGCGACCAGCCGGTGCGCACCGTCGACTCGGCCCGCGCGCTGCGCGACAGCTCGGATCCCGCGACGCTGGTGTTCCAGTGCGGCGCCGCACCGGCCGAAGCGGCGTCGGCCGCCGCGCCCACACCCGCGCCTGCCGCGGTCGAACACGTGAACCTCGCGGGCGACGCACTGTTCGCGACGGGCCTGGCCACGCTCACGCCGGCCGCGCGCGCATCGCTCGACAAGTTGTTGAGCGAGCGCGAAGACCGTACGTATACACAGGTCACGGTCACCGGCCATACGGATTCGGTCGGCAACGACGCCGCCAATCTCGCGCTGTCGAAGCGCCGCGCGGAAACCGTCGCGGGCTACCTGAAGGCGCACGGGCTGAAGGCGCAAACCGTGTCGGTCTCGGGCCGCGGCAGCGCCGACCCGGTCGCGTCCAACGCGACGGCCGAAGGCCGCGCGAGCAACCGCCGCGTCGACATCTCGCTGCAACGCTGAGCCGCCGGCCGTCGCACCCGCAAGCGACGGCCCTGACCGCCACCGCCCACCGCCCCGCCGACACCGCTCGCCAGGGCGCCGGCGGCTATGTCAAAGTTCGTCAGCCCCCTCCACAAACCGCTGACTTCCGTGCCACAATCGCCGCAGACAGCTGCCGGGGCGTTCCGCCCGCGTCGCGCGCCGTGCCAGTCCCGCCCGACGACACACCGGAATCCGCCGGCCGCCCCGCGATCCGCGTCGCTCGACTCGTTGTCGAGTGCGCGCCGGCGCGAACGCAACCACGACAATCCACGGCGCGCCGTTACGCGGCCAGGCGCTCGACGCCACGGCCGAACGCACGACGCCGCAGAGGAAACCAACCGGTGACGGACATCAATCAAGCAGCCTCGCGCGGCACCCGCAAGCAACGGCCGGCCGTCGGCATCTCGCTGTTTGCGCGGGACGGCCAGGCGATCTGGGAAAACGGCATTCACCAGAACATCGCGTACCTCGCGATGATGCTCAAGCGCTCGGACCGCGTCGGCCCCGTCTATTTCCTGAACGGCGGCGACGCGAACGCACTGCCGCTCGGCCTCGAACTCGATGGCCTCGACGTGCCGCTCGTGAAGCCCGCCGACGTCACGCACGAGCTCGACGTCGTGATCGAGATGGGCGCGCAACTGCCGCTCGAATGGCTCAGGCACGTGAAGGCGCTCGGCACGAAGCTCGTCGCGTGCTACGTCGGCCACACCTACAGCGGTCTCGCTGAAACGCCGATCTTCGACAAGCCGTCGGGGCACATCTTCAACGGCACGCAGTTCGACGAAGTGTGGGTGCTCGAGAAGTCGCAGAAGATCGACGTGCCGCTGTTGCGCACGCTCACGCGCGCGCCGGTTCATACGATTCCGCATTTGTGGTCGCCGTACTTCCTCGATCGCCGCATCGCCGCGCTGGCGAACGAAGGCGTCACGTTCGGCTATCGGCCCGGCCGCCGCCCGTGGCATCTCGCCACGCTCGAGCCGAACATCTCGGTCGTGAAGACCTGCCATTACCCGATGCTCGTGTGCGACGAGTTCTACCGCGCGCATCCGGACGCGGTCCAGCATCTGTTCGTCGTCAACGCGATGCACATGAAGGCGCATCGGACCTTCGTGCACTTCGCGAACAGCCTCGACCTCGTGCGCCAGCACAAGGCGACCTTCGAGCCGCGCATCGACCTGCCGGGCTTCATGGCGCGCCATGCGGATGCCGTCGTGTCGCACCATTGGGAAAATCCGCAGAACTACCTGTACTACGACGTGCTGTACGGCGGCTATCCGCTGATCCACAACTCGACGCTGCTCGGCGACGCCGGCTATTACTACCCGGACTTCGATTCCGTCGCGGGCAGCCACGCGCTGCGCGATGCATGGCTGCATCACGACGAGCGGCTCGACGACTATCGCGCGAAAGCCGACCGGCTACTGCAGTCCGTCTCGATCGACAACCCCGCGAACCTGGACGCGTTCGTCGCGCGCCTGGTCGCCTGAACCGGAGCATACGCATGTCGGACTCCAATGCCCGTCAAGCGCCCGGCGAGGGCAAGCGTCTCGTCGTCGGCGTGTCGCTGTTCGTGCGCGGCGCCGGCCAGTCGCTGTGGGAAAACGGCATCTTCCAGAACTGCCTGCTGCTGATCCTGCTGCTGCGTCAGTCGCCGCACGTCGCTCAAGCCGTGATGGTGAACGGCGGCGAACAGCTCGCCGATCCGCAGTTGATGCTCGGCGAATGGGACGTGCCGCTGCTGTCGATGGACGAAGCGCTGCAGCGCTGCGACGTGCTGATCGAAATGAGCGCGCAGTTCAGCGCCGATTACCTGCGCGCGTTCCGCGACCGCGGCGGCAAGGTCATCACGATGCGGGTCGGCAACGACTACGTGATCGACATCGAGCGCGCGATGTTCGACAAGCCGTCGGGCTTCCTGTTCTCGGGCGCGCCATACGACGCGGTGTGGACGATTCCGGAATTCGAGCGCTCGTGCCTGCACTATTACCAGACGGGCCTGCGCGCGCCGGTGACGATCGTTCCGCACATCTGGCATCCGATGCTGTTCGACAAGGCGCGCGCGACGCTCGGCGCCGGCCTGTCGTTCGGTTATCAGCCTGGCAAACCGCGCTGGCGCGTGACGATGTTCGAGCCGAACATCTGCATGGTGAAGACGAGCATCATCCCGATGCTGGTGACCGAGGAGGCGTATCGCGCGAAGCCCGAATTCCTCGAGTTCGTGCGCGTGTGCAACACGCTGCACCTGAAGGAACATGCGACGTTCGTGCACTTCGCGAAGAGCCTCGACATCGTGAACCACGGGATCACGACGTTCGAAAGCCGCTACGCGGTCTACGAGTTCATGGCGGCCTACGGCGACGCGGTGGTGTCGCACACGTGGGAAAACGCGCAGAACTACCTGTACTACGAACTGCTGTACGGCGACTATCCGCTGATCCACAACTCGCCGTTCCTCGGCAAGGCCGGGTATTTCTATCCGGACTTCGATTGCCAGGCCGGCGGCCGCGCGCTGCTGCAGGCGTTCGACGAACACGACGCGAACCTGGAAGCGTATCGCGAGCAATCGAAGCACGTGCTCGACTCGGTCAGCATCTACAACCCCGACAACGTCGCCGCGTATTCCGACGCGATCGCGTCACTCTATCGCGACGCATGACGCGCCGCCCTCTTCGGACTCCGACATGAACGCATACCGGCCCCTCTCCCGCGCGAAATGGCTGATCGGCTGCGCCGTCGCGTCGATCGCGATCGGCGCGCACGCGCAATCCGGCGGCGAATCGGCCGACGCACTGCTGCGCGATGCCGACGCGGTCTTCAAGCAGCTCGACGCCGGCCAGTACGGCGCGGTATGGGCCGATTCCGCCGCGTTCGTGAAGACACGCATCAAGCAGGACCAGTTCGCGGCGGACATGCAGCGCGCGCGCCAGTCGGTCGGCACGGTCCGCCATCGCGGCTGGGCGCAGGTCACGCGCATCCGCTACACGAACGCACCGGCAACGCCCGACGGGCTTTACGCGAACGTCGACTACGCGACGACGCTCACGACCGGCACGACCGTGTACGAAAAGCTGAGCTTTCGACTCGACGACGACGGCCGCTGGCACCTGACCGGCTATGTGCCGCGCCAGGGGCAGGATTTCACGCCGTAAGCCGCACAGCGCCCGAAGCGGGCGATGTAAATCAACCTCGCGATTACGATCAACGTGCAGCGCGACGCCACGCAGTCGCGGATGATGGACACGTTCATCGCCCCGTCGCACATGAAAGCCGATGCACGCCGGGAATCCGGAGGTTTCGGTAAGAACTGACGGTGCGCTTGCCGGGCATCGCATGCCCGCGGTCGGTGAGCGTCAAGCGCGGCGCGCAAGCGGACGCGACGCTTGCACGCCGTCGGCGCGCCGTGCGGCAAACGCGCGGCCATGCCGGCGTCCAATGCGCGCCAGCCTCGTGAAACAGCGGAGTGCGGCGCCGCTGACCTGGCCGGCGCGCCTCGCGAGGCTGCCGGATACACCGCAGGCGATCGCCGAATCTTCGCCGCAGGCGCCCGCAAACACGCCGGCGTAGTAGTGCCGTGCCGCGAGGTCGCGGCCGTCGGCGTCGAGCGGCTTCATCCGGTGAATGTGGTGCGCGACGGCCTGCAGGCCGTCGAGATACGGCGCGACGTCGATCGGCGTATCGGTCGATTCGGCACCGAGCTGCCACAACATGTCGGCCAGTTCGGCGATCGCGACGAGTTCGCGCGCATTGGCCGCCTGCGTGCCCGTTCCGTGCCCGGCCATCTTCGTTGCCGCCATGCCCACGCCCCTTTGCGATCCATCGTTGCCCGATGCCGGCGCCCGGCGCCCGCGCCGCTGCGTCATGCGGCGGCCGGCGACTGCCAGGTGAAGCGAATGCCCTGCGCCCATGCGACGCCGGAATCCAGGATGATCTGCCGGTCGGTCTCGTTCTCCACGCCTTCGACGACGACGTGCCGCGCGCTTTCGTGCGCGAACGCGATCAGCCGGCGAAACTGGTAGCGCCCGATCGCGTTGCGCTTGATCAGCGACAGGACCGACCTGTCGAGCTTCACGATATCGGGGTTGCCGACCACCAGGTTGTTCAGTGCGCTGAAGCCGACGCCGAAGTCGTCGATCGCGACGCGGCAGCCGGCCTGGCGGAACCGATTCACGAACGACCGGCCCGCGACGGGGTTCAGCGGCCCCGTCTCGGTGATCTCGACGACCAGCCGCGCCGCGACGGACGGCTCGCGCTCGAGTCGCCTGAAGATGGCCAGCCACGCGTCGTCCACCACCGCGCTCGCCGCCGCGACGTTGCAGCCATACACGGCCTGCGGATCGGCACGCAGCGCGTCGATCGTCCGGCCCACTACGAGCCGGTCGAACCAGCGCATCAGCCCGAGCGACTCGAGGCGCGGCAGGAACGCGAGCGGCGGCAACGCGTCGCGCGATCCCCAGCGCAGCCGCGCGAGGCATTCGTGATACAGCACGCCGCCCGACAGGTCGGCGCGGCAGACCGGCTCGCGCGCGAACCCGAGCCGGCTTTCGACGAAACTGCGTACCGACGCAAGGTCGGGGTGATCGTCAGGCGCGCCGAACACGAGATCGATTTCGTCCCGATTCGCTACGCTGTTCGCCTCCAGGCGAGGTTCGACCGCATTCATCCGGCGCTCCGGCAATTGTCGGGCCGCCGATGACGGCCCGCGCTCTCGATACATGTGGCGCGAGCCGACCACGACACGCGCCACCGCCTACCCGGCCCATCCTCTTGTTTCGATCTTTTCAGGGAGCGTACTTTTCATTTCAGCGCGCCGTCAAATCCGATATTGTCAACGATATTCAAATACGAGAAATACACCACGCATGCACGTCGCAGACAGTGCGACAGGTTACACAAAACCATCGGCGATATTGTGATCGATTTTTCAAGGGTCTCGTTTCAAAATCAGACACCCGCTATTTCGTCTGATTAATATCCGGTAGCCAAACGATATCCGGACATGTCGCCCGGATTCGCCGCGAGGCCCTGCGGGCCATGTCACCAGCGGATTCCCATCGGGCATTCGGTCTTCGCAGAATTCAATTTCGCCGTTTCAAACGATATTGAAAATAGCCAAACGATAATTCGCCCAAATAAAATGACAATATCGGTCCGAACTATACGGCATTTGTCGATTGAAAGATCTTTAACAATCTTTTCGATTTGTTAACCTATAAAATGATTTCTGACGGACTTCCCTCGGAGCCGTCAATTTCGTGCCTTCAAAAACCGTCGAATCTTCCCCGGTTCGGCGGTTTCTTTTTTACGGCATGATTTTCATCAGACATTAGCGCGAGGCCACCGGCCGCGGCAGGCGTCACGCAAGCTCAAGCAGCCGTCGCGCCAATAAGGTTCGCGAGCAGCGCGTCGTATTCGGCGACGAGCGCGGGGTTTGCCGACGTATAGCGGCCGAGGATCTCGCGCTGGCGCCGCGTGTACCCCTGCCAGTCGTCGTCGTGCGTGTGCAGCGCGTGCAGCAGCGCCTGCGCGCCCTTCTGCACGTCGTTGTCCGGATAGTAGTAGCCGAGATCGGGCGCGAGGCTCGCGTTGTGCACGAGCGGATAACCCTGCCAGCACACGTCGAAATAGAAGTAGTTGAGCGGGTTCGACCATTGATGCGACACGACGATGTCGGTCAGGTCGGCAAGGAACAGCGGCGTGTCGAAGCGCCCGACGAAGCTCGCCTTGCCCGCGCGCACGATGTCCAGGTAGTTCATCAGCATCACGAACTCGGGGCTGTCGTGCGCGAGACGGTCGGCGTTCGTCACGTGCGTGAAGCAGATCGCCTCGGGGTCGCTGCGATACGCCTCGTCGATGATCAGCATCGGGTACACGCAGAACTTCACGACGTTGTGGTTCGGCTCCATCACCGTGAGCCGCTTGCCCGGCTCGCTGCGCGGCCGGTATTCGCCGTGCTCGGGCAGCGACGCCGCACGCGCGCTCAGGAACATCGGATCCCACACGAACGGCACGACGCGCCCAGGGCAGCGACGCAGCGATTGCAGGAACGGCAGCGACGACGGCGCGATCTGCGGAATCGCCCACACCTCGTCGTAGCCGCGGTTGATGAAGAGCGAATCCCACAGCCGGCGGCCGAACAGCATCGACTCCATCGCGTTGATGTACTCGACGCCGCAGCAATAGCTGACGATCTTCGCGCCGCGCGCCTTCAGGTAGTCCGTCTGCGCGGCGTCGATCTGGCCGCCGAGCTCGATCACCACGTCGAGCGCATCCTTCATGTCGGCGAATGCGCGCGTGTCGTACACGGTGCGATCCCACGGCAGCGCGTCGGTGAGCGACACGTCGGTCGTGTTGACCAGCGTCACGCGATAGCCATGCGGCGACGCCATCAGCAGCTTCGCGAGAAACAGCGCGTTCTGCTTGATGCCATTGATCCACAGGCTTTCGTCGGGGGCGCGCAGACCGATCGTGATACCGATGCGCAGGCCGTTCAGGACAGGAGACGTCATCGTCGGCGGGACGGGAAATTGAATGGACGCAGTGTAGCGCGCGGCACGCGGCCGCGCGAGCAATCCGTCAGTCTAGCGAAGCGCGGGCCGCCAGACTGTCATGCATGGTCATACGCAGTGCGGACGACGTCGGCTGCGCGGCTCGGGATTCGCCACGCGCGCCGCCGGCGGCCAGATGCGACAAGGCCGGCGTCGCGTCCCGAGACGCTCCGCCGGCCATGTGCGGCACACACTCCGGTCAGTCTTCCGCCATCACCAGCAACTGCGCGCCATCCGCGACCTGATCGCCGACGCCGTACAGCACTTCCGCGACGACGCCCGTGCCCGGCGCGCCGATCGTGTGCTCCATCTTCATCGCTTCCATCACGATCAGCGGCGTGCCGGCCTCGACCTTCTGGCCCGGCTCGACCAGCACCGCGATCACCTTGCCGGGCATCGGCGCGGTCAGGCGGCCGCCGCCATGCTCGGCATCGCCCGCGTGCGCGAGCACGTTGCGCCATTCGAACGTCTCGGCGACACCCTGCGTGAACACGTGGAAACTGTCGCCGTCCGCATACACGCGGCCGCTGCTGCGCACGCCGTCGAGCGTCACGTCGAAGTCGAGCGGCGTCGCGCCGCGCGTCCACGCGAACGGCTGCGCGGCCGCGTCGCCGGTGGCGAGGCTCGCGCGGCCGCCATTGTCCTCGTAGGTAACGGTCACGTCCGCTTCACGATCGGGTGCGTGCCATTCGAGCGTGCGGCGATAGCCGCCGTTCAGCCGCCAGTCCGGCAGCGCATGCCACGGCGACACGCCCTGCTGCGCGGCCGCCCCGCGCTCGCGCGCGAGCAGCGCCGCGCAGGCCAGCGCCAGCGTCGCACGCGGCGACGGTTGCGGCGCGAACAGCGCATCGTGGTTGCGCTCGATCAGGCCCGTGTCGAGATTGGCGGTCGCGAACGGCTCGCACGCGACGATCCGCTGCAGAAACGCGGCGTTCGTGTGCAGGCCGACCACTTCGCAAGCCCGCAGCGCGCGCAGCATCCTGCCGAGCGCTTCCGCGCGGTCCGCGCCGTGCACGATCAGCTTCGCGATCATCGGATCGTAGAACGGCGTGATCGCGTCGCCTTCGCGCACGCCGCTGTCGACGCGCACCGGTGCGCCGATCGCGAACTCGACGCCTTCCGGCAGCCGCAGGTGCTTCAGTGTGCCGGTGGACGGCAGGAAGCCGCGCGCCGGATTCTCCGCGTAGAGACGTGCCTCGATCGCGTGGCCCTGCACGCGCAGTTGGTCCTGCGTCAGCGGCAGCGGCTCGCCCGATGCGACGCGCAGTTGCCACTCGACGAGATCGAGCCCGGTGACCATCTCCGTGACCGGATGCTCGACCTGCAGGCGCGTGTTCATTTCCATGAAGTAGAACGCGTCGGCCGTCATGATGAATTCGACGGTGCCCGCCCCGACGTAATGCACCGCGCGCGCGGCCGCGACGGCCGCCTCGCCCATCGCGCGACGCAGGTCGTCAGGCAGGCCCGGCGCCGGCGCTTCCTCGAGCACCTTCTGGTGACGGCGCTGCACCGAGCAGTCGCGATCGAACAGGTAGACGGTGTTGCCGTGCGTGTCGCCGAACACCTGCACTTCGACGTGACGCGGGCGCGTCAGGTATTTCTCGATCAGCACGCGGGCGTTGCCGAAGCTGCTCGCGGCCTCGCGCTGGCACGACGCGAGCGCCGCCCGGAAGTCCTCCGAGCGCTCGACCACGCGCATCCCCTTGCCGCCGCCGCCCGCGCTCGCCTTCAGCAGCACCGGGTAGCCGATCTCGTCGGCTTCGCGATGCAGGTTGGCCGTGTCCTGGTCGTCGCCGTGATAGCCGGGCACGAGCGGCACCGCCGCCGCGTGCATCAGCGCCTTCGCGGCCGCCTTCGAGCCCATCGCCGCGATCGCGTCGACCGGCGGCCCGATGAACACGATGCCGGCCGCTTCGCATGCGTGTGCGAAATCCTCGTTCTCCGACAGGAAGCCGTAGCCGGGGTGGATGGCCTGCGCGCCGGTCGCGCGCGCGGCCTCGATGATGCGCAAGCCGCGCAGGTAGCTGTCCGCGGCCGCCGCGCCGCCGATATGCACGGCTTCGTCGCATGCGGCGACGTGCTTCGCGTTCGCGTCCGCGTCGGAATAGACGGCGACGCTCGCGATGCCGAGACGTTTGCACGTCGCGGCGACGCGGCAGGCGATTTCGCCGCGGTTGGCGATCAGAATCTTGTCGAACATGGCTTCGGTGTCGTCCGGAAAGTTATTGGCACGCCGTCATTCACGCCACGAAGGCGTGCGCTTCTCGAGGAACGATGCGATCCCTTCGCGTGCTTCCGCGCCGGCGCGGGTGCGCGCGATCCAGTCGGCGGTCTGCTCGATCAGCGTCGCGTCGAGCGGCCGCCCGGCCACGTCGGCGACGAGCCGCTTGCACGCCTGCACCGCGTCGGGTCCGTTCGCGACGAGCGCCGCGGCCAGTTTCGCAACCGTTTCGTCGAGCGCCTCGGCCGGCACCGCGTCGTGAATGAAACCGAGCGACGCGGCGCGCGCGCTGTCGAACACTTCGGCCGTCGTGAAGTAGCGGCGCGCCGCGCGCTCGCCCATCGCGCGCACGACGTACGGCGCGATCGTCGCGGGAATCAGCCCGAGCCGCGCCTCGGACAGGCAGAACTTCACGCCGTCGGCGGCGATCGCGATGTCGGCCGCCGCGACGAGGCCCACGCCGCCCGCATAGGCGTCGCCATGCACGCGCGCGATCACCGGCTTGCCGCAGCGATGGATCGCCTCGAGCATGCGCGCGAGCTTGCGCGCATCGGCACGGTTCTCGTCGTCCGAGTAACCGGCCATCTTCTTCATCCAGTTCAGGTCGGCGCCCGCGCAGAACGCGGCGCCTTCCGCCGCGAGCACGATCGCGCGCACGCCTGCGTGCGCGTCGAGCCACTCGAACGCGGTGGTCAGCTCGGCGATCGTCGTCTCGTCGAACGCGTTGCGCACGGCGGGGCGCGCGAGCGTGACGGTCGCCACGCGGTCGGCCTCGTGTACCTTGATCGTTTCGTATCGCATCGGTCAGCCCTCCCGGCCGTTACATGCGGAACACGCCGAAGCGCGTGTCGTCGATCGGCGCGTTCATCGACGCGGCGAGGCCAAGCCCCAGCACGTCGCGCGTCTGCGCGGGGTCGATCACGCCGTCGTCCCACAACCGCGCGCTCGCGTAGTACGGATGCCCCTGGCGCTCGTACTGATCGCGGATCGGCTGCTTGAACGCATCCTCCTCCTCGGCCGACCATGAGCCGCCCTTCGCCTCGATGCCGTCGCGACGCACGGTCGCGAGCACCGACGCGGCCTGCTCGCCGCCCATCACCGAAATCCGCGCGTTCGGCCACATCCACAGGAAGCGCGGACCGAACGCGCGGCCGCACATCCCGTAGTTGCCCGCACCGAACGAGCCGCCGATGATCACCGTGAACTTCGGCACCTTCGCGTTCGACACGGCCGTCACCATCTTCGCGCCGTGGCGCGCGATGCCTTCGTTCTCGTACTTGCGGCCGACCATGAAGCCCGTGATGTTCTGCAGGAACACGAGCGGGATCTTGCGCTGGCAGCACAGCTCGATGAAATGCGCGCCCTTCACGGCCGATTCGGAAAACAGGATGCCGTTGTTCGCGATGATCCCGACCGGATGGCCCCAGATGTGCGCGAAGCCCGTGACGAGCGTCGTGCCGAAGCGCGCCTTGAATTCGTCGAACTCCGAATCGTCGACGATGCGCGCGATCACCTCGCGCACGTCGAACGGCTTGCGCGTGTCGACCGGAATCACGCCGTACAGGCTCTTCGCGTCGTAGCGCGGCGGCTTCGGTTCGCGCAGCACGACCGGCAACGCGATCTTCGGCGCGAGATGATCGACGATGTTGCGCGCGATCGACAGCGCATGCGCGTCGTTCTGCGCGAGATGGTCGGCCACGCCCGACAGGCGCGTATGCACGTCGCCGCCGCCGAGATCCTCGGCGCTCACTTCCTCGCCGGTCGCGGCCTTCACGAGCGGCGGACCGCCGAGGAAAATCGTGCCCTGGTTCTTCACGATGATCGACTCGTCGCTCATCGCCGGCACGTACGCGCCGCCCGCCGTGCACGAGCCCATCACGACCGCGATCTGCGCGATCCCCGCGGCGGACATCGTCGCCTGGTTGAAGAAGATGCGGCCGAAGTGGTCGCGATCGGGAAACACGTCGTCCTGGTTCGGCAGGTTCGCACCGCCCGAGTCGACGAGGTACACGCACGGCAGCCGGTTTTCCGCGGCGATTTCCTGTGCGCGCACGTGCTTCTTCACGGTGATCGGGTAGTAGGTGCCGCCCTTGACCGTCGCGTCGTTGCACACGATCACGCACTCGCGGCCCGCGATCCGGCCGATGCCGGTGATCACGCCCGCGCCGGGCGCGTCGTCGTTGTACATGCCGTTGGCCGCGAGCTGCGAGAACTCGAGGAACGGCGCGCCGGGATCGAGCAGTTGCGCGATCCGGTCGCGCGGCAACAGCTTGCCGCGTGACAGGTGCTTGTCGCGCGCGGCCTGGCCACCGCCTTGCGCGAGCTGTTCGATCTTCGCGCGCAGGTCGGCGACGACCGCCTCCAGCGCCGCGGCGTTCGTGCGGAATTCTTCCGAACGCGGGTTCAGTTTCGATTCGATGATCGGCATCGACGGGGCTCCGTTCGCGTGACGTGGGGCGTTACATCGTTTCCGCGAACAGCTCGCGGCCGATCAGCATCCGGCGGATCTCGCTCGTGCCGGCGCCGATCTCGTACAGCTTCGCATCGCGCCACAGACGACCGACCGGGTATTCATTGATGTAGCCGTTGCCGCCGAGGATCTGGATCGCCTCGCCGGCCATCCACGTGGCCTTCTCCGCCGTATAGAGGATCACGCCCGCGCAGTCCTTGCGCACCTGGCGAATATGGTCGCTGCCCGCCGAGTCGAGATGGCGGCCGACCGCGTACAGGTAGGCGCGGCATGCCTGGAACGTCGTGTACATGTCGGCGACCTTGCCCTGGATCAGCTGGAACTCGCCGATCGACTGGCCGAACTGCTTGCGGTCGTGGATATACGGGACCACCGCGTCGAGACACGCGGCCATGATGCCCGTCGGGCCGCCCGAGAGCACCGCGCGCTCGTAGTCGAGGCCGCTCATCAGCACCTTCACGCCGCCGTTGAGCTGGCCGAGGATGTTCTCCTCCGGCACCTCGACGTCCTGGAACACGAGCTCGCCCGTGTGCGACCCGCGCATGCCGAGCTTGTCGAGTTTCTGCGCGACCGAGAAGCCCTTCATCCCCTTCTCGACGATGAAGGCGGTGATGCCGCGCGGGCCGGCGTCGATGTCCGTCTTCGCGTAGACGACGAGCGTGTCGCAGTCGGGGCCGTTGGTGATCCACATCTTCGTGCCGTTGAGCACGTAGCGGTCGCCGCGCTTGTCCGCGCGCAGCTTCATGCTGACGACGTCGGAGCCCGCATTCGGCTCGCTCATCGCGAGCGCGCCGATGTGTTCGCCCGACACGAGCTTGGGCAGGTACTTCTGCTTTTGCGCGTCGGTGCCGTTGCGGTGGATCTGGTTCACGCACAGGTTCGAGTGCGCGCCGTACGACAGGCCGATCGACGCCGATGCGCGCGAGATCTCCTCCATCGCGACCATGTGCGCGGTGTAGCCCATGTTCGCGCCGCCGTATTCCTCGGCCACCGTCATGCCGAGCACGCCCAGATCGCCGAACTTCTTCCACAGATCCATCGGAAACTGGTCGGTGCGGTCGACCTCCGCCGCGCGCGGCGTGATTTCCTTCGCCGCAAACGTCGCGACGGCGTCGCGCAGCATCTCGATGTCTTCACCGAGCATGAATTGCACGCCGGGCAGGTTGATCATGTCTCCTCCGTCTCCAGAAAGTGGGTCGCACGCGCCGATTTCTGAGTTTCGCTCAAATCGGATCAATGCGTCGATTCATTAAGCCAATACAGCGGAAATTTTGCACAGTTTCGCGCCTCGTCCGGCTTGGCGTCAATAGTTTTTTGAGTGATACTCAGATATCATCGCAGCATGACAGCCGCTCCCGCCGACACCATGACCGCCACTGCCAGACCCGACCGCGCCGAGCCGTCGCGCGCACCCGCCGGGCGCAAATCCCAGCAGCGCGTGCAGGACATCCTGCGCGCCGGTCGTGAAGTGTTTGCCGAAAAGGGTTACGAGCATGCGACGGCCGCCGAGATCGCGCAGCGCGTCGGCGTGTCGGAGGCGACGGTGTTCAGCTATTTCCGCGGCAAGCGCGAGCTGTGCGCACGCGTGATCGCCGATTGGTATGACGAAATCATTGCCGCGTTCGAACACGGGATGCCGGTGGAGGCGTCGGTGCAGCAGCAGTTCGCGTTCATCGTGCGCACGCACCTGCGGCTGATGCTGGTGAACGGCACGGGGCTGTGCGCGCTGGTGCTGTCGGAGGGTCGTGCGAAGCAGCATGCGCTGAGCGACGAGCTCACCGCGCTGCAGCGCCGCTACACGGCGCCGCTGATGGACGTGCTCGCGCGCGGCCAGGCAGCCGGGCAGGTGCGGCGCGACATGCCGCTGAGCCTGCTGCGCTCGATGGTATTCGGGCCGATCGAGCACGTGCTGTGGGATGCGATCCTCGGGCACCGCAAGCTCGATACGGAAACGACGGCCACGCAACTGATCGACATGCTGTGGGCGGCCGTGCAGCCGCCCGCGCCGGAGCAGGCGGCGTTGGTACGATTCAGGAACGAGGTCGCGGAAGCGGTGCGGCGGCTGGAAGGGCAAGCGTCACGCGCGTGACGCCGGCGGGTTTCGCCTGCCGCCCCGCCGCCTCTTCTGCGCTGTGTCGCGGAACCGACCGCTACGAATCCTCGCCAACCCGCAACGGCGCGCGGCTCTGCTCGTTGTTCAGATGGACGAACTTGCGCAACAGCCGCATCAGTTCCTCCGAATCGTCCTCTCCCATCCCGTCGAACAGGCCGGCACGCAGTTCCTTCACCGACGGAATCAGGTGCGTGAGCAGTTCCACGCCCGCCGGCGTCAGCAGCAGGCGCCGCTGACGCCGCGGCAGCACTTCGCGGACGATCAATCCTTTCGCTTCGAGCCGGACCGCGAGATCCGCGGTGGTCGACGTGTCGAGCGCCACCCGCTGCGCGAGCGTCACCTGGTCGAGCCCCGGGCATTCGTAGAGCATCCGCAGGACCGCGTACTGCACCGGCGTCACGTCCCGGCCCAGCTTTTCGTAGAACATCGCAACCGCGATCTGGTGTGCGCGCCGGATCAGGTGCCCGGGTTCGTCGTACAGATCGAGCGGGAATGCCGGCGCGTCGGCGGGATTCGTTTTTTCCATGGATGAGTCGATGACATAGGCGGCGCACGCCGTTGCGTGCACCGACGGCATGGCGCTGCCTTGCGCCATTTCCCGGGAAAACCAGTATACCGCCCGCCTTGCTCCAGCCAATCTCAATGCGTACACTGAATCACATTCAGTACACGGAATGACGACGTGCCGCGTACCGGCGGCACCGCCCTGAAGGAGACGATGAACGTGTTTCTCAAGAACGCTTGGTATGTGGCCTGCACGCCCGATGAAATCGACGGCAAGCCGCTGGGCCGCAAGATCTGCAACGAGCCGATGGTGTTTTACCGCGCGGCGGACGGCCAGGTCGCCGCGCTCGAGGACTTCTGCCCGCACCGCGGCGCGCCGCTGTCGCTGGGTTTCGTGCGCGACGGCGTGCTCGTGTGCGGCTATCACGGGCTGGAAATGGGCTGCAACGGCAAGGCGGCCGGCATGCCGGGGCAGCGGGTCGGCGGCTTCCCGCCGATTCGCAGCTTCCCCGTCGTCGAACGGTACGGCTTCGTCTGGGTGTGGCCGGGCGATGCGTCCGAAGCCGACCCCGCCAGGCTGCCCGCGCTGTCGTGGGCCGAGGATCCGGCCTGGGCACACGGCGGCGGCCTGTATCACATCCGCTGCGACTACCGGCTGATGATCGACAACCTGATGGACCTCACGCACGAAACGTACGTGCATGCGACGAGCATCGGCCAGAAGGAAATCGACGAAGCGCCGCCGAAGACGACCGCCAACGGCGACGAAGTCGTCACGAGCCGCTTCATGCAGAACGTGATGCCTCCGCCGTTCTGGCAGATGGCGCTGCGCGGCAACGGGCTGGCCGACGACGTGCCGGTCGACCGCTGGCAGATCTGCCGCTTCACGCCGCCGAGCCACGTGATGATCGAAGTGGGCGTCGCGCATGCGGGCCACGGCGGCTACGACGCGCCGGCCGAACTGAAGGCCTCGTCGATCGTGGTCGATTTCATCACGCCCGAGACGGACAACTCGATCTGGTACTTCTGGGGGATGGCGCGCAACTTCCGGCCCGACGATCACGCGCTGACCGCCGAGATCCGCGAAGGCCAGGGCAAGATCTTCGCCGAGGATCTCGAGATGCTCGAGCGCCAGCAGCTCAACCTCGAGCAGTGGCCGGACCGCAAGCTGCTCAAGCTGAACATCGACGCCGGCGGCGTGCTGTCGCGCAAGGTGATCGAGCGGCTGCTCGCCGACGAACATGCGTCGAGCCCGCAGCGCCCCGTGATTCCGGTCGCGCAGATCAAGGAGGCGTCATGAGCGCCGCGACGCTGACGGTCCGGGTCGCCCGCAAGTGGCAGGAAGCGCGCGACATCTGCGGCTTCGAATTCGTCAGCGACGACGGTTCGCCCTTGCCGCGCTTCGACGCCGGCGCCCATATCGACGTGCATTTGCCGGGCGGCCTCGTGCGCCAGTACTCGCTGTGCAATCACCCGGAGCACGGCGATCGCTACCAGATCGCGGTGCTGCGCGATGCCGACGGCCGTGGCGGCTCGCGCGCCATTCACGACGAAGTCCGGCAAGGCGATACCGTGCGGATCGGCCTCCCGCGCAATCAATTCCCGCTCGCGCCCGATGCACCGCACCACCTGTTGCTCGCGGGCGGGATCGGCGTCACGCCGATTCTCTGCATGGCGGAACGGCTGTTCTCGTCCGGCATCCCGTTCGACATGCACTACTGCGCGCGCTCGACCGACCGCATGGCCTTCGTCGAGCGGATCAACGCGGCCGGGTTCCATGACCGCGCCCGCTTCCACGTCGACGACGGCGACCCCGAGCAACGCTTCGACCTGGCCTCGGTGCTCGCCGCGGCGCCTGACGGCACGCACCTGTACGTCTGCGGCCCGCGCGGCTTCATGGATGCGGTGCTGAACGCCGCGCGCGAGCGCGACTGGGCGGACGAGCGGCTGCATTACGAGTTCTTCGGCGGCGCGGTTGCGTCGTCCGGCGCGGATCGCGCGTTCCAGGTCCGGATCGCGAGCAGCGGCAAGGTGATCGACGTGCCGGCCGAATGCACGGTCGTCGCGGCGCTGGCGGCCAACGGCGTCGAGGTTCTTACGTCGTGCGAGCAAGGCGTATGCGGCACCTGCGTGACGGGCGTGCTGGAAGGCGAGCCCGATCATCGCGATTCGTATCTGACGGAAGCGGAACAAGCGGCCGGCGACCAGTTCATGCCGTGCTGTTCACGATCGCGAACCGACCTGCTGGTACTCGATCTGTAGACGGACCGCGCGGCGCGCGGCGGAAAACCACAATACTGGAGCCGATCAATGGAGCATCATGCCGCACCACCAATCAATACTACTAAGTTTCCGATCGACCGATGGTGGGTCGCCGCGCTGTCATCCGAACTGACGGACAAACCCGTCGCGCGCACGTTGCTCGGCCGCCCGGTCGTGCTGTTCCGCTTGCCGTCCGGGGAAGTCGGTGCGCTGGAGGATCGCTGCTGCCACAAGTCGCTGCCGCTGTCGTGCGGCTCGCTCGAAGCGCGCGGCCTGCGCTGCGGCTATCACGGCCTGCTGTTCGACCGCGGCGGCGTCTGCGTGGAGATTCCCGGCCAGGACCGGATTCCGGCGAAGGCGTGCGTGGCGTCGTATCCGGTGCGGGAACAAGACGCCATCGTGTGGATCTGGATCGGCGCCGACGCGCACGCTGAACCGACCTGCGCGCCGCCGCGCTATCCGTTCCACGCGGATCCGCAATACCGGTTCGGCGGCGGCCACTACCATTACGATGCGCCGTATCAGCTGATTCACGACAACCTGATGGACCTGAGCCACCTCGGCTATGTCCATCTGAAAACCATCGGCGGCAACGCGTCGCTGCACATGGGCGCGGAAACCCGCGTCAGCACCGAGGGCGATACGGTGACGCTGGTCCGCCGCATGCCGGATTCGGAGCCGCCGCCGACCTACACGGCGGCATGGCCGTTCGCGGGCCGCGTCGATCGCTGGCAGGAAATCGAATTCCACGTGTCGCACATCCGGATCTGGACCGGCGCGATGGACGCCGGCACCGGCGACCTGCACGATCCGGCGCGCGGCGGCTTTCACATGCGCGGCTTCCACGGCATCACGCCCGAGACGGAAACGACCACGCACTACTTCTGGACCGTCGCGACCAATCCGCAGCACGACATCGAACGCGTCGCGCGAACCGTCATCGAGCAATCCGCGGCGACATTCGACGAGGACAAGACCGTGATCGAAGCGCAATACCGGAATCAGCTGCGGTTCCCGGACCGCCGCCAGATCGACATTCATGTCGACGCGGGCCCCAATCGCGCGCGGCGCGTGATCGAGCGGCTGCTGCTGCAACCCGAACCCGCGTAGCCATCGCGCCGGCGGGCGTATCCCGGGCTGCCCGTCAGCCCATGCAATCACTTTCGTCCCATTCGCTACGGCAGTGCGTCGATTTCATCCCATTCAATTAGTCATACTATTCTTATGAAGGATCTTTGACGTGAGCGCAAATATCCGCAATACGATCGACGAATCCCCGATGAGCGTGTTCTAGACGATGGCGGTCACGGCCTGCGTCGTGCTGAACATGCTCGATGGCTTCGACGTGCTGGCCATCGCGTTTGCCGCGCCGCATCTGGCCGCCGAGTGGAAACTGAGCGGCAAGGAAATCGGCCTGCTGCTGAGCGCGGGGCTGGCTGGCATGGGCATCGGCTCGGTACTGATCGCGCCGCTGGCCGACCGCGTCGGCCGCCGCCGCATCATCCTGCTGTGCCTCGCCGTGATCTCGACCGGGATGCTGGCCTGCGCGGCCACCCATAGCACGCTGCAACTGGCGGCCGCACGTGCGTATACGGGGCTCGGCATCGGCGGCATGCTGGCGAGCCTGACCGTCATCAGCGGCGAGTACGCATCGAACAAATGGCGCAGCGCAGCGATCGGCATGCAGTCGACCGGCTACGCGATCGGCGCCACCGCCGGCGGCGTCATCGCCGGTTACCTGCTGTCGACGTGGGGATGGCGCAGCGTGTTCGCGTTCGGCGGCATCCTGACCTTGATGTCGATCCCGATGGTGCTCGCGCTGCTGCCGGAATCGCTCGACTTCCTGCTGGCGCGGCGTCCGGACAACGCGCTGCCGCAAATCAACCGCATCCTCGCCAGAATGAAGCGCGCACCGATCGACACGCTGCCGGCCACGACCGCTTCCATCGACACGGCGAACCCCGCGTCGAGCTGGACGGCCGTGCTGCGCGCGCCGCTCACGCGCCGCACGATCGCGCTGTGGATCGCGTTCTTTCTCGTGATGGGCAGCTTCTACTTCGTCGTGAGCTGGACGCCGAAACTGCTGGTCCAGGCCGGGATGTCGGCATCGCAGGGCGTGACCGGCGGCGTGCTGCTCAATCTCGGCGGCATCGCGGGCGCCTCGCTCTTCAGCCTGCTGTCGACGCGGTTCGGCCTGCGCAACCTGCTGGGCGCGACGCTGCTGCTGGGCGGCGTACTGATGGTCGTGTTCGGCGCGAACACCGGCTCGCTCGGCATCGGCATGACGGTCGCGGTGTTCCTCGGTGCGGTGATCAATGCGTGCGTGGCCGGCATGTATGCGCTGTCGCCGACGCCGTATCCGGCCGAGATCCGCACGACCGGCATCGGTCTCGCGGTCGGCATCGGCCGCCTCGGCGCGATCCTGTCGCCGATGACGGTCGGCGCGCTGCTGGACGACGGCTGGTCCGTGTCCCATCTCTATCTCGCGTTCCTCGTGCCGCTGGCCGGCGCGGCAATCGCCGTCGCCGTGGCGGGCGCGCGCGCCGCGGCACCGCACCGGCAGCGCGACCCGGCGCTGTCGTAACGCACGACACCCGCAGGCTTGACCGATACCCGTCGGTACCCCGGGCATGTCCGGGGCAATCAAAAAAACGATAAGTAGATCTACATACTGTTTGGAGACAGCCATGAAAGCGAAACTGGGCGTCGCGCTCGCGACGGCGATGGCGCTGGCCGGACCGGCCTGCGCGCAAAGCAGCGTCACGCTGTACGGGATCATCGATACCGGTGTGTCCTACTACAACAACGCCGCGCACGGCGGGTCGTTCACCGGGATGCCGACGCTGACCGGCGAGGTGCCGTCGCGCTGGGGCCTCAGAGGCACGGAGGATCTCGGCGGCGGCTACCAGGCCTTCTTCGTGCTCGAAAACGGCTTCCAGCCCGGCACCGGCGCACTGAACTATGGCGGACGCCTGTTCGGGCGGCAGGCGAACGTGGGCGTGAACAGTCCGTTCGGCGCGCTGACCCTCGGCCGCCAGATGAACATGTCGATGATCGTGCTGACCAATGCCGACGTGATCGGCCCGTCGATTCATTCGATGGCGGATTTCGACTCCTACCTGCCGAACTCGCGCAGCGACAATGCAATCGGCTACAAGGGCACGTTCCACGGCGTGACGCTCGGCGCCACCTACAGCTTCGGCCGCGACGCGGCCGGGCCGGCTGGACCGTCGGCGACGGGCTGCGCCGGCCAGGTGCCCGGCGACATCGTCGCCTGCCGGCAGTACACGGCGATGCTCGCCTATGACGCGAGCAATTTCGGGCTGGCCGCCTCGCACGACGTGATGCGCGGCGGCGGCGGCGCGCTCGCGCCGCTGAACAATCCGGCGTACACCGACACGCGCGACATCGTCGCCGGCTACGTGAAGATCGGCCCCGCGAAACTCGGCGCCGGATGGATCCGCCGCAACCTCGCGGCGGCCGAACACCTGCAGGCCGACATCGTGTTCGCGGGCGGCACGTACTACGCGACGCCCTACCTCGCGCTCGACCTGCAGGGCGTGCGCTACCTGCAGCGTCGCGAAAACAGCCAAGGCGGCACGAACGCCACGCTGCTCGTCGGCCGCGCGAACTATTTCCTGTCCAAGCGGACGACCGTCTATACGTCGGTGGGCTACATGTTCAACAGCGCCACCGCCGCCAATGCGGTGGCCGCGGGTGGAACCGTCGCGACAGGCAGCAACCAGCTCGGCGTCATGGCCGGGATTCAGCAGAAATTCTGACGCCCCGCGCAGCGTCGTTGCGGGCGGCTCGCCGCCGCCCGCACAGGCGCGTGCCGGACGTCAGCCTTCCAGCCGGCAATGCGCGAGCTTCAGCCCCGGCAACACGGGCGCATCGATATAGCCTTCGTTCACGCAGCTGAAGCGGAAATTCGCGGACGCCGTGAACGGCTTGATCTCGCCGCCGGGGAATTTCGGTTTCAGCGCTGCCTGGTCGGCCACGTCGAAGTGCGTGTCGAACTGTTCGCCGTCGGTCGTCAACGCGCCGAAGTACGTGCCGCCCGGGTCGCTGCCCATCCGGATCACGGCGCCGACGAACACGAGGCGCTTGCCGTCGTACTTCGTCTTCGCGGCGGCCATGTCCCGCGTGTAGGCCTCGATCACTGCGCCGTAATGCGCGTCGATCGCGGGCTCGGCGGCCGAAGCCGCGCAAGCGGTCTGCTGAATGCCCGCCAACAGCGTGCAGGACGCAAGCGTCACCGCCGCGAACGGCGCGGAAATCTTGTTCATGGGTGGTCTCCCCTCTAGCGTGGTGATTGAAGTGATTGAAGCCCGGCGTTATGCCGGATGAATTCGCTTCCGTTGCTTTATTCGTTCGAATGGCGGAACACGGCTGCGATCACTTCACCACCCGCGTGGTCGACCGCGGCGCACGCTCGCGCTGCACGCGACGTGACGGGAAGATGACATGGTGCGGCCCCCGGCTCTCAATGAATTTCACTGCGTCTGATTTTGGCCGCTACGGTAGCAGACGGCAGAGGGGCCGGCAATCGCGGGGCACGGTCCGTATCGGCCCATTACAATTGCAAACGATTCTCATTACATATATCATGCGCATCCTGCCGCAGCGGCGCAGTGAAGCGCTGCGGCCTGTGCCCTCGTCCTTAGCACTCCGTCATTCATCGATTCATGCCATCCCGTCGAACGCCCCGCCGCGCGCGGACCCTGCGCCCGTGGCGCGCGAGCCTGCCTGCCCTGATCACCCTTTGCGTCGCCAGCGGCGCGCACGCGGATGCCGAACCTGCCGCGGCGGCATCCGCGCCCGCGTCGGTATCGCCGCCCGAACGCGAACTGCCGACGATCAGCGTCAACGCGTCGGCGGTCGCGGATCCGACCGTCGGCTATCAGCCGCGCACCAGCAGCATCGCGGGCGGCGATGAGCGCCCGCTCAAGGAGATCCCGCAATCGGTCGCCGTGGTCAGCAGCAGCGTGATGCAGGACCAGCAGGCGCGCTCGCTCGACGACGTGCTCGGCAACATCAGCGGCGTCACGCAGACCAACACGCTCGGCGGCACGCGCGACGCGTTCATCAAGCGCGGTTTCGGTTCGAACAACGACGGCTCCGTGCTCGTCGACGGTGTCCGCACGCCGGTGCTGCACAGCTATCTCGCGACGATCGACCGCGTCGAAGTGCTGAAGGGCCCGGCTTCGCTGCTGTACGGAATGCAGGATCCGGGCGGCGTGATCAACCTCGTCACGCGCAAGCCGGAGGACACGTTCGGCGGCTCGATCTCCGCATCGCGCACGAGCCACGGCGGCAGCAGCGCGCAGTTCGACCTGACGGGCCCGCTCGGCAAGCCGGGACAGGTCGCGGGCGGCACGCTCGCGTTCCGGCTCACCGGCGACTACGACACGAGCCGCTACTGGCGCAGCTTCGGTCGCGAACGCAACGCGCTGATCGCGCCCGCGCTGTCGTGGCACGACGCGAACACGTCGATCGACGTCAGCTACCAGTACGTCGACTACACGATGCCGTTCGATCGCGGCACCGTGCTCGTGAACGGCCGCCCCGACGATTCGCTGCGCTACCGCCGCTACGAGGAAGCCTGGGCGCAAAGCGGCGGAATCCAGGAAACGCTGCGTGCGCGGGTCGAGCACCGCTTCTCCGACGCGTGGCGGGTGCGCGCGACGTACGGCTGGGGCCGCGACCGCTACGATCAGTACATCACCCGCGCCACCACCTTCAACAGTGCGACCGGCGCGATGACGCGCACGTCCGACGCGAACCTCGGGCGCAACGACTCCGACCAGATCGCGACGCTCGGCCTGCTCGGCAACCTCACGCTCGCGGGGATGAATCACGCGCTCTACATCGGTGGCGAATACGAACGGCAGCGCAGCTTCCGCGGCGACACGATCCGCGGCAAGGCGACCAAGGGCTTCGATCTCTACGATCCCGTCTACGGCCTGCTTGCGCCGGGCGGCACGCCGAGCGCGAAGCAGAGCGATTCGCGGTCGTTGGTCCACACGTATTCGATGATCGTGCAGGACTCGGTGAAGATCACCGACCGGCTCACCGCGGTCGGCGGGCTGCGCTGGGAGGACTGGCAGCAGGAATCGGGTATGGGGCGGCCGTTCGCGTTCGCCGACCGCTCGCACGGCAACGTGTGGCTGCCGCAGTTCGGGCTCGCGTATGCGCTCACGCCGTCGCTGACCGCGTATGCGAACGTGAGCCGCTCGTTCAAGGCGAACGTCGCGTCGAATGTCACGTCACCGCTCGCGCCGGAATTCGGCCGCGTGCTGGAAGCCGGCCTGAAGTTCAGCCTGAAGCCGGGCATCACCGGCACGCTCGCGGCCTACCAGATCGACAAGCGCAACGTCGCGGTGACCGTCGGCGACATCACGTCGACGATCGGCACCGCGCGCTCGCGCGGGATCGAACTCGACGTCGCGGGGCAGATCACGCGGCACCTGAGCCTGATCGGCAGCTACGCGTACACGAACGCGAACGATCGCGACAGCAACACGTCGCTCGTCAACGTCGCGCGCCACACCGGCAGCCTGTTCGCGGTGTATGACACGGCGCTCGGGAACCTGCCCGGCCGCTGGCGCTTCGGCGGCGGCGCGCGGCTCGTCGGCGCACGGCCCGGCGACACCGCGAACAGCTTCACGCTGCCCGGCTACGTGACCGTCGATGCATTCGCGGCCTACGAGACGACGATCGGCAAGTTCCCGACGCGCATCCAGCTCAACGTGAAGAACCTGCTCGACAAGACCTACTATCCGTCGAGCAACAGCAACCTGATCGTCGCGGTCGGCGAGCCGCGGCTCGTCACGCTGACGACGACGGTGTCGTTCTGACGCACCGTCGCACCGGACGGCCGGCGCCGCGCGACGCGCGCGACGCGCGCCGGCCGGCGACACGAACCGGTATGAACTGAACGCGCTATCAGCCGCCCGCGAAATCGAGCAGGATCTTGCAGCTTTCCGCGGGATGGCGCTCGGCCATCTCGAACGCCTGCGCGACGTCGCGAAAGCCGACCTTGTGTGTGACGATGTGCTCCGGCTGGATCAGCCCGCGGGCAATCCAGTCGATCACCTGCGGGAACATCGCGCAATTGAGCCGCGATGCGGCGAGCGTGAGCTCCTTCTTCGTCAGCTCGGCCTGCACGATCGCCGACGGCTCCGACGAAAACCCGAGCACGCCGATGCGGGCCGCCGGCGCGGCGATCGTCACGGCCTCCTCGAGAATCGACGGATGGCAGACCGCATCGAAGATCAGCGTCGGGCCGCCGTCCACGCCGCGCTTGTCCAGCGCGTCGGGCAGCGACTCGACGCTCGTGTTGATGATCTCGTCCTCCGCCGCGCCGCACTTGCGCGCGAGTTGCAGCCGCGTGTCGAGCCGGTCGGTGATGAACGCGCGAATGCCGTACACGCGCTTGAGCACCTGCAGGATCGTCAGCCCGACGGTGCCGGCGCCGTAGATCAGCGCGACATCGCCCGGCAGCACGCCGGTGCGCGACGTCGCGTTCGCGGCCACCGCGAACGGCTCGACGATCGCCGCGCAGGTGTCGGCGATCGCGTCCGGAATCCAGTACGCATTGCCGGCCGGCACGCACGTGTACTGGCTGAAGCCGCCGTCACGGTGCACGCCGAGCACGGTCAGGTGCCGGCACACGTTGCGCCGGCCGATCATGCATGCGTGGCAATGCCCGCAGCTGATCACCGGATCGACCGCGACGGTTTCGCCGAGCCGCGCGGCATCGACGCCCGCGCCGACCGACTCGATCGTGCCGACGAATTCATGGCCAATGATGCGCGGGTACGACACGAACGGATTCTTGCCGTGAAAGATGTGCAGGTCCGACCCGCAGATGCCCGCATAACGCACCTTTACGCGCACCTCGCCGGCGGCGGGCACGGGCAGCGGCACCTCACGCACGCCCATGCTGTTCGGACGATCGACAACGACGCTCAACATTTCGGTTCTCTCCTTCGGATCTTCGCCGCTCACCAGTTCCACATCGAGCCGTCGCGCAGCCGCGCGACCGGCAGGTACGCGCGCTCGTACGGATATTTCGCGGCCAGCGTCTCGTCGATGTCGACGCCGAGGCCCGGCACGTCGTCCATCACGAGATAGCCGTCCTCGAAGCGATAGTTGTGCGGAAACACTTCGTCGGTCAGCGCGCTGTGCGGCATCAGTTCCTGGATGCCGAAGTTCGGCGCCCACAGCCCGAAGTTCACGGCCGCCGCCATGCAGACGGGCGACAGGTCCGTCGCGCCGTGGAAGCCGGTGCGCACCTGGTACATCGCCGCGTAATCGGCGATGCGCCGCACGTGCGTGATGCCGCCCGCGTGCACGATCGTCGCGCGGATGTAGTCGATCAGCTGGTCGCGGATCAGGTCCTTGCAATCCCAGATCGAGTTGAACACCTCGCCGACCGCGAGCGGCGTCGTCGTGTGCTGGCGGATCAGGCGGAATGCGTCCTGGTTCTCGGCGGGCGTCGCGTCCTCGAGCCAGAACAGCCGGTGCGGCTCGAGGTCACGGCCGAGCCGCGCGGCCTCGATCGGCGTGAGCCGGTGATGCGCATCGTGCAGCAGGTGCGGCGCATCGCCAACCGCGTCGCGCACCTTGCGGAACAGTTCCGGCGTGTGGCGCAGGTAGAGCGCGGTGTCCCACGGCTCCTCGGGCGGCAGGCCCTTCTCGGCCGGCTCGTACGCGCCGGCCGTCTTGCCGACGCCGTACACCTTGTCGAGCCCCGGCACGCCCGACTGCACGCGGATCGCGCGATAGCCGGCCTCGATGTGCGCACGCACCGCGTCGACTGCTTCCTCGTGATCGCGCCCGTTCGCGTGACCGTACACCATCAGGCCATCGCGGCTCTTGCCGCCGAGCAGCCGGTAGACGGGCATGCCCGCGAGCTTGCCCAGGATGTCCCACAGCGCCATGTCGATCGCGGCGATCGCCGTCATCGTCACGGGCCCGCGCCGCCAGTACGCGCCGCGATACAGGTATTGCCAGATGTCCTCGATGTTGCGCGGGTCGCGGCCGACGAGGCACGGGAACACGTGGTCTTCCAGGTACGCGCGCACCGCGAGCTCGCGCCCGTTGAGCGTCGCGTCGCCGAGGCCGTGGACGCCCTCGTCGGTCACGATCTTCACCGTCACGAAGTTCCGGCCCGGACACGTGACGATGGTCTGCAAGCGTTCGATTTTCACAGCGCTCCTCCAGCGGGCGATTCAGATGTCAGTCGACAAAGTAATGGGGCGCGCGGCTGCGCACTTCCGGCAGGTGCGAGCCGATCCGGTCGACGTGCGCCGCGACCGACGCGCCGAGCAGCGCCATGTTGCGCGACGCGATGTGCGCGAGGATCTGTTCGTGTTCCTGCAGCGCGCGGCGCGCGTGATCCTCGACGCGCTCGAGCAGCAGCCAGCGCACCCGGTCGAACTGGCGCTTCATCGGCTGCAGCATTTCCCACACGTGCGGCCGGCCCGCGAACGCGAACATCCGGCCGTGCATTGCCTCGTCGAGATCGAAGAACGCTTCGACATCGCCGGCGGCCACCGCGTCACGCTGGGCGTCGATGATCCGCGACAGCTCCGCCAGTTGCGCCGGCGTGATCTTCTGCGCGAGCTCGACGTGGTTCGCACATTCGAGCGTGCTGCGCGCGAAGCGCCCTTCCTCGAGGATCGACACCGGAATCGGCGCGACCAGCGTGCCGACCTTGCGGATGATCTGCACGAGCCGCTCGTCGGCGAGCTGCGCGAACGCTTCGCGCACCGGCGTGCGGCTGACCTTGATCGTCGTCGAGATCACCGCCTCCGACAGCGCGGTGCGCGGCGGCAGCGCGCCGCGCACGATCGCGTGGCGCAGCAGCGCATGCACCTGCTCCGTATATGACCGGCTCTCGTCCAGCGAGAACCCCTGCAACGCCGTGACGACGACGTCCGCTTCTTCCAGTACTGCCGTTTCGCTCATGGTGCGATTGATCCGACTCGATATCGATGACTACCATGGTACATAACCGGTCGAATTCAGGCGATCTGGCGTTTACACCAATAACCACGCGACGAAACTCGAAATAACCTGCATGCATTCGACCATCTACCATGGTACGCACCACCCCTGATCATCATGCCATCCGCCCCCGATTTCCTGCGCACCGCGCCGCCCGGCACCCGCCGCCCCCGTTATGACCGGCGGGCGGTCCGCACCGGCATCGTCCATCTCGGCCTCGGCGCATTTCATCGCGCGCACCAGGCGCTTCATACGGAAACGGTGCTCGAACAGGGCGATCTCCGCTGGGGGATCGTCGGCGTCGAGCTGCGCCGGCGCCATACCGTCGACCTGCTCGCCGCGCAGGATCACCTGTACACGGTGACCGAACGCGACGGCCACGGGGCACGCACGCGCATCGTCGGCGCGGTGCACGGCGCACTGTTCGCGCCCGAATCGCTGCCCGCGCTGCTGGCGCTGATCGCCGACCCGGCCGTGTCGATCGTGAGCCTGACCGTGACCGAGAAAGGCTATTGCCGCCGCCCCGGCGGCGGTCTCGATGCCGACGATCCCGCGATTCGCCAGGATCTCGCGACGCCCGACGCGCCGCGCACGGCGCTCGGCGTGATCGCGGCCGGCCTGCGCCGGCGGCCGGTCCATGCGCCGCTGACCGTCGTGTGCTGCGACAACATGACGTCGAACGGCGACACGCTGCGCGCGCTGCTGATCGACTATGCGGAACGCATCGACGGCGCGCTCGCGCGGCGCATCCGCGACGACGTCGCGTTCCCGAACAGCATGGTCGACCGGATCGTGCCGGCCGCGACGCCCGAATCGCTCGACTGGGCGCATGCGCATCTCGGCGCGCGCGACGCGGCCGCGATCGTCTGCGAGCCGTTCTCGCAATGGGTGATCGAGGATCGCTTCGCGGGCCCGCGCCCGCGCTGGGAAGACGCCGGCGCGCACCTCGTCGGCGACGTACGGCCCTACGAAACGATGAAGCTGCGGTTGCTGAACGGCTCGCATTCGGCGATCGCGTATGCGGGGCAGCTGCGCGGCCGCGCGACCGTATCCGACGCGATGGCCGATCCGGCGATCGCGGCACTCGTCGACGGCGTAATGACGCGCGACCTGCTCGCGACCGTCGACGTGCCGTCCGGTTACGACGCGCATGGCTATTGCGCGACGCTCGTGCAGCGCTTCCGCAATCCGACGCTCGCGCATCGCACCGAACAGATCGCGATGGACGGCACGCAGAAGGTGCCGCTGCGCTGGCTGCCGGCGCTGGGCGAAAGCGCGGCGACCGGTGTCGAGCGTCCCTACCTGGAACGCGCGCTCGCGCTCTGGCTGCACTACGTCGCCACCGCGCGCGACGAGTCGGGCCGGCCGCTCGCGATCAGCGATCCGGGCGCGGCCGCGCTCGGCGCGACGCTGTCGGCGGCCGGCGAGGCAACCGGCGCGGTTCGCGCCGCACTCGGCAGCAGCGCGCTCGCCGGTTCGACCGTGTGGCCCGATGCGTTGATCGCGCGCGTCGGCGCGCATCTGTCGACGCTGCGCACGCACGGCACCGACGCGCTGCTCGCGCCGTTGCACGCGCGCTGAACGAACGCTCGTCACGGTGCGCCGCAACCGCAGCGAACCGCGCAATGCCCCTTGCCCGCCGACGGCGATACCGACGCGGCGAACGATCGATCGACATGACATGACGGCCGGCCCACCGGCACGAAGGAGACAGACAATGAAGCAGAAGTCGCAGGCGTGGTTCACGGTGTTCCTGCTGTTCCTGGTGTACGGGATCAACTATCTCGACCGCGTCGCGCTGTCGATCGTCGCGCCGATCGTGCAGACCGATCTCGGCATCGATGCCGCGCAGATGGGCCTCGTGTTCAGCACGTTCTTCATCGGCTACGCGCTGTTCAATTTCATCGGCGGGCTCGCGTCCGACCGGCTTGGGCCTAAGCTCGTGTACGTGCTGTCGGTCGGACTGTGGTCGGTGTTCTGCGGGATGACCGCGCTCACCGTCGGCTTCGTGAGCCTGCTGATCGTGCGGCTGCTGTTCGGCATGGCCGAAGGGCCGCTGTGCTCGGCCGCGAACAAGATGGTCAACAACTGGCTGCCGCGCGACGGCGCCGCGACCGCGATGGGCCTGCTCAGCGCCGGCTCGCCGCTCGGCGGCGCGATCGCCGGGCCGATCGTCGGCCTGCTGGCCGCGCA
>NZ_VWWG01000403.1:0-820 GCF_011753085.1 Burkholderia sp. Tr-862 | reverse complement strand
CCGGCCGGACCGGCGCCGAGCTGCGCGGCGAGATCGGCCGGCAGGTCGCGCCGCGTCACGCGCGCGGCGTCGCATACCGCGCACGCATAGCGCAGCACGTTGCGCAGCTGGCGCACGTTACCGGGCCACGGATAGGCGGCGAGCTGCGCGGCGAGCGTCGGGTCGAGCGTGAGCACGTGGCCGGTCGCCTGCGCCTCCTCGGCGAACACCGTGGCGATCACGTCGCACACGTCCGCGCGCTCGCGTAGCGGCGGCAGTTCGAACGTCGCGCCGCTCAACCGGTAATACAGGTCCTCGCGGAACGTGCCGTCGGCCACCATTCGCGCGAGATCGCGGTGGGTCGCGCAGATCACGTCGAGATCGACGCGCACGGGCGTGTCGCTGCCGAGCGGCACGACCTCGCCGTCGGCGAGCACGCGCAGCAGGCGCGTCTGCAGCGTAAGCGGCATGTCGCCGATTTCGTCGAGGAACAGCGTGCCGCCGTCGGCGAGCGCGATCTTGCCGCGCGCGCCGTGCTTGCGCGCGCCGGTGAACGCACCGGCCGCATAGCCGAACAGCTCGCTTTCGATCAGTGCCTCGGGCAGCGCGCCGCAGTTGACCGCGACGAACGGGCGCGCACGCCGCGCGCCGGCGTCGTGGATCGCGCGGGCGAACACTTCCTTTCCCGCGCCGGTTTCGCCCAGCACGAGGATCGGCAGCCGCTTGCTCGCGACCCGCAGCGCGAGTTCGGCCTGCTGCGCGACGCGCGTGTCGCTGCTGTGCAGGAACGGCGTCAGCGCGCCGACGTGGCGCTGCGCGGTGCCGGGGCGGCGCGAGGTCA
>NZ_VWWG01000402.1:0-823 GCF_011753085.1 Burkholderia sp. Tr-862 | reverse complement strand
GCCATGAACCCGAAGCCGGCGCCCGCCACGCCGCCGACGAGCGGCAGCAGCGGCAGCGGGCCGCCGACATGATTGAACCAGTGCGCGGCGGCGAAGGCGCCGAGGCCCGCGAACGCGGCATGACCGAACGACAGCAGCCCCGTCGTGCCGAGCTGCAGGTTGTACGACAGCGCGAGCACGACGAGCGCGGCCGTCTGCGCGAGATAGCCGAGCACCGCGCCATGCGGCCACAGCCACGCGGGCAGCGCGACGCACGCGGCGAACAGCACCCAGCGCAGCGCGCCGGCCCGCGCGCGGCTATCCATCGACACGCTCGCCGAACAATCCGCGCGGACGGGCGACCAGCACCGCGACGAGCAGCAGGTACGGAACCAGCGGGGCGAGCTGCGCGATCGACACGGCCGCGACGCTGTCGGGCAGCGCGACGCCCGCCCATTGCGCGAGGTCGCGCAGCGACGTGTCGCTGGACGCCGCGAAGGTCTGCGCGAAGCCGACCGCGAGCGACGCGACGAACGCGCCGCCGAGCGAACCGAGCCCGCCGATCACGACCACCGCGAACACCACCGACCCGACCGTCTCGGCCAGCACCGGTTCGATCACCGCGAGCGGCGCGCCGATCACGCCGGCCAGCGCCGCGAGCGCGGTGCCCGCGCCGAACAGGCCCGTCATCACGCGCGGCACGTCGTAGCCGAGCGCCTCGACGGCCGCGCGGTGCGTGAGCGCGGCGCGCACGACGAGCCCGATGCGCGACGCGCGCAGCAGCGCGCCGAGCGCAACCAGCATCGCCATGGACATCGCCATCATGAAGAGCCGGTAGCGCGGC
>NZ_VWWG01000401.1:0-749 GCF_011753085.1 Burkholderia sp. Tr-862 | reverse complement strand
GGCGCGGGCAAGTCGACGCTGTTCGGCGTGATTGCCGGCGCGACGCGGCCGACGCGCGGGCGCGTCGTGCTGCACGGCGTCGAGCTGCGCGGACGCGGGCCGGTCGTCGCGAGCCGGCTCGGCATCGGCCGCAGTTTCCAGCAGACGAGTGCGTTCGCGCGGCTCTCCGTGTTCGACAACCTGCGCTGCGCGGCACTGCATGCGCCGGACGAGCGGCGGCGCTGGTGGAACCGGCTGCGCGAATCGGCGTCGGTCGATCGCGCGGCCGCGCGCGTGCTGCACGACATCGGCCTTGATGCGCGGCGCGACGCGCCGGCCGGCGAACTCGGCTACGCGGAACAGCGCGCGCTCGATCTCGGCATCGCGCTCGCGAGCGGCGCGCGCACGCTGCTGCTCGACGAACCGACGGCCGGCATGAACCGCGACCAGGCGGCGCGGATGATCGCGCTGATTCGCGCGACGACGCAGGGCCGCACGGTGCTGATGATCGAGCACGACATGGATGCGGTGTTCGGCTTCGCCGAGCGCGTCACGGTGCTGGTGCGCGGCGCGGTGGTCGCGACCGGTGCGCCCGACGCGATCCGCGCGGACCCGGCCGTGCGCACCGCCTATCTCGGCGACGGCGCATGAGCGCGCTGCTCGACATTCGCGGCCTGCGCGCGTGGTACGGGATGCAGCCGGTGCTCGACGGCGTCGATCTCGCGCTCGCGCCGGGCGAGACGCTCGCGCTGCTCGGCCGCAACGGCTCA
>NZ_VWWG01000400.1:0-728 GCF_011753085.1 Burkholderia sp. Tr-862 | reverse complement strand
GTCTTGCCGTAGCCGGCCGGCGCCTGCACGAGCATCACGGGCCGGGCGTCGAACGCCGGCGCAGCGAGGCTCAGCCGCGCACGCGCGAGCAACTGCGCCGGCACGCGCGGCGCGGTCGTCTTCAGCACGAGTTCGGTGGGGGGCGCGTCGGCGCGATCGGGTGGGTGGGCCATCGGGGCAGCAGTGGGATTCCGGCGATGCCGTGCGGGCCAGCGTCCGGGGTGGGCGTGGGGGGAAGGATCGGTCGAACCGCGCTCGCGCGTCAATCCCCCCCGCGACGAGTGGGGCCGCGCCTCCGCGCGGTCGATAGCATGGGTTCCGAAGCGTGACGAACGCAACTGAATGAATGCAATTCACCTATGCAACGAGGAGCGGACCATGAACATCGTATCGACCGGCGCGCGACACAGCGTGCCGAGCGCCGGATAAGCGGAGCGGCACGATGTATCGCCATCTGCTCGTGACGGTCGACGGCGTGCCCGGCGGCATCGACGCGATCGGCCATGCGCTGGAGCTGGCGCGTGCGGTCGGCGCGCGGGTCACGTTCGTGCTGTCGGGCACCGCGCCGGACTCGCGTTTATCCGGAGCGCGGATGCCGCGACACGATGCGAAAGTGGAAGCCGCCGCGCGGGCGCAGGGCCTGTCACATGCGATCGCGGGGGCCGGCCATCCGGGGGCCGGCCACCCGGCGGCCGGCGACACGTCGCCCGCCACGCCGATCAGGTCGA
>NZ_VWWG01000399.1:0-754 GCF_011753085.1 Burkholderia sp. Tr-862 | reverse complement strand
CCGCGGCTGCCGTGTGCGCGGCGAACAGCGCATCGGGCACCCCGAGCGCCGCTTCCGGCGCACCAGCAAAACGCGCGACTTCGTCGTGATAGAGATCGACGAGCGCGTCGACGAAGCGGCCGTCGAGCAGTTCGTCCGCATACGAGAACGCGGCGCTCACGCGGCCGTCCGGATGCTCGACGACGTCCAGCTCCAGCGTGAACACCACGCGATGGCGCACGTCGTCGAATTCGGCGAGCGACAAGCCGGCCCAGTCGCGCGCGGCGGCGCCGGTCGGGCGCAGGTAGTTGAACATCACCTGGAACAGCGGATTGGCGTGCGCGGCGCGCGGCGCGCGCAGCGCCGCAACGACGTCGGCGAACGGCACGTCGGCATGCGCATACGCGGCGAGCGCCATATCGCGCACCTGTGCGAGCACGTCCGTGTGGCTGGCCGCCGCATCGAGCCGCGTGCGCACGACCACGGAATTGATGAACAGACCGAGCGCATCGCGCGCCGCATCGCCCGTCAGCTCACGCGTCGACGCGAGCACGCCGATCGGCTGGTCGGCCGCGCCGGTCACGCGGAACAGCGCGGTATTGAGCGCCGCGTGCAGCAGCATCGGCAACGTCGCGTGCGCGGCCGACGCGGCGTCGCGCGCGGCACGGATCAGCGCCGCGTCGAACGCGAACGCGATGCGCGCCGCACGCCATTGCGGGACGGCCGGTGCGTTCGCGCGCCGCGGCAGCACGGACGACGGCAGGTCGGCCAGCGA
>NZ_VWWG01000398.1:0-726 GCF_011753085.1 Burkholderia sp. Tr-862 | reverse complement strand
CGCGTCGGGCAGCGGGCCGCCTACGGCCGCCGCGTCGTCGAGCCGGCGGCCGAGCAGCGCGCACAGGCGCGCGAGCCGCGTGTCGCCGACCTGGATCACGTGCTGCGTGAACAGCCGCTCGTCGAGCGCGCGGTGCTCGACTTCCTCCGCGTAACGGCGCAACACGTCGCCGCGCACGACGACGCCGTAAATCGAGAACTGCGCGGGCGTCAGCAATTCGAATTCGACGTTGCCGGGCCGGAACGCGAGCGCGCCGGGGCCGATGCGGCATGCATCGACGCGCGCGGTGCCGTCGCTCACCAGCGGGATGCCGAACCAGTACGCGTCGCCGCGCACCTCGCACGCCTGGCGCAGCAGGTGGCTGGTCGATTCGCGAAACAGCTTCATCGTGTCGAGCGGCAGCTCGGTCAGCGTGCCGACGAAGCGGCCGGCCGCGAGCTGGTCGTAGGTCTGCCGCCAGCCGATCAGGTTGCGCGCCTGCTCGTCGGCGTCGTGCGCGACGCTGACCACGGCCTGGCCGGCCAGTGCGTCGTCACCCTGCGCGCTGCACCGCGTGTCCTCGGCCGTCGGTTCGGCCATGCACTCCACTCGTTGCTCCATCGTGTTCTCCTCACCTGCCCGGGACCGCGTCCATCACGCAAGTCCCGTGCCGAACCGCGCGGCCCGGCGACAAGCCCGTCATTGCACGCTGTACGGCCGCCGCGCGCCATGCGGGCGCACCCGGAA
>NZ_VWWG01000397.1:0-237 GCF_011753085.1 Burkholderia sp. Tr-862 | reverse complement strand
AAAAAAAAAAAAACGACGCGATCAACATCTAGTGTACGCCAACCATCGTGATGCCAAGAACTAAGTCGTCCGACTCCTCATCCACCTGTGAGTCGCCAACACAAACATAGACTTAACTCAGAAGAAATTCTAGCTTATGCATTTACTCATCGCAAGATAGTAACCCAACAGGACTCGAAACTTACTCGTAGCACATGTCTCGGACAGTAATGTCGCCATCGAGTGGAACTCCGTGAA
>NZ_VWWG01000396.1:0-1044 GCF_011753085.1 Burkholderia sp. Tr-862 | reverse complement strand
CGCAGCACGCGGCGCCGAGCGCGGCCAGTGCGCCGAGCGCATGGCGGCGGCCGGCACGCGTCACCGGATCGCGTCCTGCCCGGTCAGCGCCGCGTCGTCCATCGTCAATAGCAGGGGGCAGCTTCCACACAGTTGCGTTTCTCCAGGAATTTCATAGCGCAGGCAGCACACACGACGTGCGCGAAACGGTGTCGGCAGCAGCGGCGAGCGCGGCACGGCATCGCGCACCGGCAGGCGCAGCGGATTCGGCTCGCCGCGCACGCAGGACGCGCCGAACAGCCAGTCCGCATCCCGAACGGGATCCGCCGCGCACGGTAGCGACCGGTACGTGCCGAGCAGATAGTCGAGCAGGTTGCCCGCGTTGCTCCACAGCACGCGCGGCGTGACGCGGCCCATTGCCGCGAGCAGGTCGATCACCGCGCCGAGATGCGCGACGAGCCCCGCATAGCGCGGCGCGGGATCGCTGCACGGCGCGCCGAGCGCGGCCGGCGCGAAATACAGCGCGGCCGGCATCCCGTCGTCGAGCGCGACGAACGTGCGTTCCGGCGCCATGTCGAGCGGCCGGCCGAGCGTCAGCGCTGCAACCACGCCGGCGGGCGCCGCGCGGCCGAAGTAGTACTTGCTCCATTGCGACATCAGCGCGCGCGCATGCTGCGCCGGATCGCCGCCGTAGTGTCGGACCATCGCGTCGAGCACCGCGTCGCGATGCTCGGGCAGCGCGCTCACGGGCACGACGATCCGGCCCGGCGCGTGCGTGTCGTCGGGCATCCCGAGCCACACGACGTCGAGATGCTCGGCGAACGGTTCCGGCGCGAACGCGGAGAAGCGCGTGGCGCATGCGCCGTCGAGCGCCGGTGTCATCGCCCCGTGCGCCGGGCGCGGCGCCCCTCGAGGATCAACAGCCCGAGCAGGTACGGCGCGCCGATCAGCGCGGTCAGCACGCCGGCCGGCACTTCGCGCGGCCGGACGACCGCGCGGGCCGCCAGATCGGCCGGGCGGCGGACCAGCGCGGGACGGGAAGAGCGCCGGGGGGGGCAAGAGGGG
>NZ_VWWG01000395.1:0-937 GCF_011753085.1 Burkholderia sp. Tr-862 | reverse complement strand
GCCGGCTGGCTGCCGGCCGCCCGTTTCGCGGGGCAACTCGCCGCCGCGGCGCCGCTCGTCGCCACCGAACCGACTTCCGCTGGCTGGCGCATCGCGCTGCGCGATTTCCGCGCGGCGGTCGGGCGCCACAATCTGCGCGAGCTGGCCTGCTCGCCGCTCCTGTTCGACCATTTCCGTGCGCTGCGTGCCCAAGGCGCGGCCGACCTGCACGCGAGCGTGCCGCTTGACGTGCTGGCCCTCGTCGGGCGCGCGATGCCGCCGGCGACGTTGCGGGCGATGCCCGACGCGTTCGCGAGCCGGGCGCGGGCCCGCTACGAGCAGGCGCTGCTCGGCGTGCTGCGCACGTCGAATGGCTCGCCGGACGCGGCGCTCGACGAACTCGATGTGACCCTGGCCGCGCTGGCCGCCGACGGCCCGTACGACTTCTGGCGGCTCGCCGCCGCGTGCCTGCGCGCCCTGCGCGCCACCAACGCGCCCGAGCTAAAGCGTTTTCTCGCCCGGACCAACCTGCTGCTCGGCGAGCACGCGCAGGGCAGGCGTCATGCGCCGCCGGCGCTCGTGCGCGAGACGGTCGCCCTGCTATGGCGCGATTTCGCGCTGTTCGGCGCGGCCGCCGAGGATGTCGCGCTCGTCGACGTGCTGCACGACTATGGCCTGACCGTGGACTGGCACGTCGCCGGCACGCCCGCGTCCGAGGCGCTGTGGGAAGCCGGCGCCGCTCAGGCCGAGCAAGATGCGGTCGCGGTGGCGCCCACCCGCATGCTCGGTGTCGTGACCGTCAACGCGCATGCGTACGAGGATTTCCTGCAGACCGCCGATGCGTCGATGGCCGAACTCGCGCTCGATCCGGCCGCGGCCGATGCGGGGGCCGCATGGCGCGCGTCCGCGGCCGCTTATCGGGTCGGTACGGCCGCGTGCGCGCTCGGGCTCGGTCACG
>NZ_VWWG01000394.1:0-937 GCF_011753085.1 Burkholderia sp. Tr-862 | reverse complement strand
AGCAATTGCGCCGACACGCCGCCGACGAGATGCAGCCGCTTGCCGGTCTCGACCGCGAGGTACGCGGCCGGCGCGCCGAAGCCGATGAGTACCGGCAGCCAGCCGAGCGCGGCGGCGCTCCACGCGGCCGCGCCCGTCAGCTTGCGCGGCGCGACCGGACGCATGCGCCGGCCGTGCGCGTAGCGCTGGCGGCGGCGCCCATAGCGTTCGAGCACAATCATGCCGACGACGATCGCGAGCATCGCGAGCGCGATCTGGGCGGCGCCGGCGAGATCGGAGCGCGTGATCCAAGTCGTGTAGACCGATACGGTCAGCGTCTGCACGCCGAGGAATTCCGACGCGCCGATGTCGTTCAGCGTCTCGAGCAGCGCGAGGCTCACGCCGACCGCGATCGCGGGCCGCGCGAGCGGCACGACGACGCGCCAGAATGTCGCGATACGTCCCGCGCCGAGCGTGCGCGCGGCTTCGAGCAGGCTCGCGGACTGCGTGACGAACATCGCGCGGGTGCTGAGGTACACATATGGATACAGCACGAAGCCGAGCACGAAGATCGCCCCGGGCAGCGAGCGCAGGTCGGGCAGGCGGAACTGGCGCGGGCTGTCGAAGCCGAGCAGCCAGCGGATCGCGCCCTGCACGGGGCCGATCGGATGGAGCAGGTCGAGATACGCGAACGCGACGATGTAGGTGGGCACCGCGAGCGGCAGCAGCAGCGCCCAGGTCAGTATGCGGCGGCCGGGAAAGTCGTACGCGGTGACGAGCCAGGCGCAGCCGGTACCGACCACCGTGACGATCGCGCCGACGCCCGCGAGCAGCAGCAGCGTATTGGCGAGCGCCTGCGGCAGCACGAAGGCGCCGAGATGCTTCCAGTGCGCGAGATCGGCGCCGAACGCGGCCGCGACCAGCACCGCGAGCGGCGCCGCGACCGCCGCGGCGATCG
>NZ_VWWG01000393.1:0-759 GCF_011753085.1 Burkholderia sp. Tr-862 | reverse complement strand
GCCTGAAAGCGCGCGGGCAGCGCGTCGAGTGCGACGGGTGTGTCGTCCCAGTATAGCTTGCCGGCGTCGTCGATCGACAGCGTGACCGATTGCGGCGTATCGCGCGCGACGCCGGCCGCGACCTTCGGCAGGTCGAGCCGGATCGCGTGCGTCATCAGCGGCGCGGTGATGATGAAGATGACGAGCAGCACGAGCATCACGTCGATCAGCGGCGTCATGTTGATCTCCGCCATCGGCGCGGACGTCTTGTGGTGCTCCAGTCCGCCGAATGACATGGTCGCTCCTCCCGGCTGCGCGTCAGGCGCCCTGCGCGCACACGAATACGTGCAGGTCGCGCGCGAAGCCATCGAGTTCCTCGGCAAGCTGGCGCACGAGCCGCCCGAGGATGTTGTAGGCGAGCACCGCGGGGATCGCGACGACGAGCCCGAACGCAGTCATGATCAGCGCCTCGCCGACCGGCCCCGCGACGCTCTCGATCTGCGCCTGTCCGCTCGCGGCGATGCTGCCGAGCGCGTGATAGATGCCCCATACGGTGCCGAGCAGGCCGACGAACGGCGCGGTGCTGCCGATCGACGCGAGCAGCACCTGACCGAACTCGAGACGCCGCTGCGAGCGCAGCATCGCGTGACGCAGCGCGCGCAGCACGCGTTCACTGCGCTCGACGCGCGCGGCCAGCGCGGCCGGATCGTGTTCGTCGGCCGCGTCGCGCGCGGCTTCGGCGAGCGGCACGAACACGCGCTCCCGATCGGCGCCGGCGAA